>JAHFSN010000327.1:0-3070 GCA_023265735.1 Spirochaetaceae bacterium
GGAGGTACTGCAGAACCGCCTTCGTCTCCGGGGTGTCGAGTTTGTAGGTCAGACCGTCGGACGAGAGGAAGCTGCCGCCCCGGCTGATGACCTGGGCAAACACCCGGGAAGCGTCGGTGCCGACTTCGTAGCCCACGGTGCCCTGGGCCGGGTCGGTGGCCTTGCGGCACGCCTCGGCAAATTCCGCCCAGGTCTTCGGGGGCGCCGAGAAGCCCAGGGCCTTCAGCCAGTCGGCGTTGTAGTAGAGCACCTCCACCGAGCGATTGGGCGGCCAGCCGAGTCTCTGTCCGCCAAACCGGGCCTGGATGTCCTGGGTGAGGAAGTCCTGAAAGAAGTCCTTCTGGTCCTGGGCCGAAATGCCGTACTTCGGATCATTCACGTAGGGGTTGAGGTCGACGATGGCGTCGGCCTGGCGGTACGATGCGGCGTCGTTCTGGTAAGCCACCACCAGGTCGGGCAGCTTGCCGGCGGCGATCCCGCTGCTGACCTTGTTGAAGATGTCGGAGTAGTTCCCCGCGTACTCCCCTTTGACGGTAATGCCCCAGGGGTTCTCCTTGTTAAACTGGGCGATCATTCCTTGGAGGGCCGTTTCCCGGGCCTGGGTATGCTGGTACCAGTAGGTCACCGTCGCGCCCTTGGGATCGACCGATACATCCTGACTGAACCCCGGACTGGCCGCGACCAGGAATCCGAGGAGTCCCCAAAATACAGTTCTTCCAACACGAGCCATGGTGGTTCTCCTTCTTCTACTCTTGTAACCCAGACTTCATGAGCGTTTCATGAATTTGTCTCTGGGCCATCAGAAAAAACAAGACAATGGGGACGAGGGCGATGAGGGACGCCGCCATCCGGAGTTCGATCTGGGGTCCAACGCCGCTGAGAAACCGGGCCAGGCCTACCGAAAGGGGCCGCCACCGGGGGGTCTGGGCTACCAGTAAGGGCCATTGAAGGGAGTTCCACGATGCCGTCACCTCGAGGAAGGCAATGGTAAACAGAGGCCCCCGGGTGAGGGGGACCACGAGACTGAAGGTCGTCCTCAGGTGAGAGGCCCCGTCGATCTGGGCGGCGTCGAACAGGGTTTCGGGAATCTGCCGGATGAATTGCCTCAGCAGGAAGATCGAGAAGGCTCCCGCCATAAACGGAACGGTGAGCCCCGCCAGGGTGTCGACCCAACCGAGGGCCGACACGACGAGGAAGTTCGGAAGGACGGTGACCACCTCGGGAATCATCAGGGTGGCCAGGAGTCCCGAAAAGATCGTCTCCCTCCCCGGGAACCGGAGCCGGGCAAAGGCGTAGGCCGCCAGGATAGACGTGAGGAGCACGCCCGCGGTGGTGACCCCGGCAATGAGGGCGCTGTGGACGAAGTACGAGCCGAAATCGTCGTCGAGCCAGACCTGGACGAAGTTGGTCCACAGGGGGGTGGTCGGCCAGAACAGGGGGTCGAAGGGATTGGCCGAGGCCCTCGTGATGGTCTCGCCCCCGGACTTCAGCGCGTTGGCGACCATCCAGAGGAGGGGAACCACGGCCACAAAGGCCGCCGCCGTCAGGAAGCCCACCCGGAGGAACCACTCCCCGGGGGCCCGGCGCCAGCGGACTGCCCTGTCATCCATAGAACACCCGCCGTTCCAGAATGCGCCTCTGGACCAGGGTCAGACCCAGGACCAAGAGGAACAGGACGAAGGCCAGGGCCGCCGCGTAGCCGTACCGCAGACCCCGGAAGAACGTGAAGAAGATGTAGACGCTCGTGGGGTCCGTCGCTCCTCCCACGGCCGCATCCCGAAGAATGAACACGCTGGTGAACGCCTTGAAGGTGGAAATCACCCCCAGCAGGGCCAGGAAGTAGCTGGTGGGCGACAGGAGGGGAAGGATGATCCGGAACAGGAGCCGTCCTCCTCCCACCCCGTCGAGCTTGGCGGCTTCGTAGACTTCCCGGGGAATGGCCGCCAGGCCGTTGGAAAAGATGAGGGCGTAGTAGCCGCTGTAGATCCAGACGTTGAAGATCAGGATGCACACCAGGGCGAGGCTGGGTCCCGACGTCCAGAGGGCCAGCCACGGGTCAGGGCCAGGGCTCAGCCCGGCCAACTGGAAGAGACCCCGGGGTTCCCGAAGCCACTGGGCCGGCGCCATCCCAACCCCGTGGAGGATCTGGTTGGCCATCGATTCGGGGCGGAGGGAGAACAGGAGATCAAAGACACCCGCCGATGCCACCACCGGCACAACGTACGGAACGAGGAACAGGCTGCGGAGGGCCTTTTTCCCCTGGAACTTGGCATCGAGCCCCAGGGCCAGAACCAGTCCGAAGAGCATCTGGAAGGGGACCGTGCCCAGGACGAACCAAAACGTCACCACCAGGGAGCGAAAGAAGTCCGAGTCTCCATCGGCCCACGAAACTCCCAGGAGGACGAACAGCCCGCCCAGCGTGGCCGCCAGGGTCAACCGCCCCGCCCAGCGGACCGCCGCACGGGAGGACCTCGTGCCCCGGAACGCGAAGACCACGAGGGCTGCTAGGCCTGCCACCCAGGCCAGACTCCAGAGACTTCCGAAGATCTCCTCGTAGTTGCCGAGTCCCAGGAAGGGGCCGGGTTTCAGGCTCCAGCGAAAGAGGCTGAGAAAGACCGAGTGGAGGATGGGAAGGACCCCGAAGACTCCCACGAGGAGAAGCGCGGGGGTCAGAAACAAAAACGCCGTCAGCGGCTCTCGTTTCTGCAAGGGACCCCTAGCCTTTGGTTTCGTTGGCCTTGTTCAGCCAGTCCACCAGAGGAGCCGCATCGTAGCTGTACCGGAAGCCGAAGACCAGGGTGAGGAGGGCCTGGTTCTGGTCAGAAGGCTTCCAAATCTGAACGAACTGGTCGACGTAGCTCGCGGTGGTGCTCACTCCCGAAGGATCCTTGAGCTGGAGCACATTGAAGGTTTCACCCACCATGAGGTCGACCGAGTAGGTGATCGGCCCCTGGTTCAATTCGGCCCGGAACTTCGACTTGATCGTTTTCGAAAGAACGGGATCGCTGAGCAGCTGGGTTCCCATTTCGTCCTGGCCCGTGGCGTCCTGCCAAGGGTTGGCCGGCGAGTT
>JAHFSN010000327.1:3080-3657 GCA_023265735.1 Spirochaetaceae bacterium
CGAACTCGAGGGCGGCCGCCAAATTCAGGGTTTCGTTGAGGAAGGATCGGTCCCAGGTGGCCATCAGGGCCAGATTGTTCTCCCCGTAGATGTATCCGATCTGGTTCGACTGAAGGTCGATGGGGATGAACGTCCCGTTTTGGGGATAGACGGTGTCTGGATAGTAAGAGTTGTTGAAGTCCCGTACGGCCTGGTCGCCGGAGCCCATGGTGAGGGGTTCGTACATGAACTTGGTGGCCCCGGCGTGGAACAGACCCCAGCGTCCCCAGTCGTTGGCCACGTGGCCGCCCACGGACCAGGCAAACTTGCCGGGGTTATTCGGGAACAACGAGGGGTTGAGGAAGTGGAGGTTGAAGTCGGCCATCTGGACCTGGGCGTAGGCGTCCCGGTCGGGCTGCTTCCATTCGACGAAGAGCCCCATCTGGTACTTGTCGGTGCCGCCCGTGGTCCAGGGTCGCCCGTTGATGTTCCTCAGATACTGGGTGAAGTACTGGGGCATGGGGCTGAAGAAGTACTCGCCGTCAAAATTCCGCTGAGAATAGGTGGCCTGATCCTGGAACCCGACCCGCCAGTCTCC
>JAHFSN010000328.1 GCA_023265735.1 Spirochaetaceae bacterium
CCCCAAGGATTCTCCTGGCGCCGGCGCTCTTCGGCCTCCTCGCGGTCTCGGTCTTCGGCCAATCGGAAGCCACGGAGACGATAAGCCTTTCCCAAGCGGTTTCTCAGGCCCTCAAGGCCGGCGACGACGTGGCCATCCTCCAGGCCAACCTTCAGGCCAGCCAGGCCGCCAACGCCCTGGCCCAGGCCAAGAACGGGTTTACCGTGGGGACGTCCCTAAGTTACGGCGCCAGCGAGGCCTCCAACTCTCCGGGCGTGAAGGTCAACTCCATGCCCAATCCCTACACGAACTCCCAGGTGGCCAGTTCCACGGCTGCGGTGGGCAGTGCGACCACCGACGGCATCCTCGTCCAGAACCCGAAGGTGACCGTCACCGCCGGAACCCCGCTGACCAGCCTCTCGGGAAGCTGGTCCACCGGCATCCAGACCTGGCCCGACGGCTCGTCCCGGAACGTGAGCACCGCTTCGGCGGCCCTGAGCCAGACCATCTGGAACGGGTACTGGGGCGGACCGACCCAGGCGGCGGCCGACAAGGCCAGCCTCTCGTACCAGAGCGCCCAGCTCACGGCCCAGGCCAGCCGGAACAAGACCGTCTTGGCCGTGAAGCAGGCCTTCTACACCCTCCTTTCGGCCCAGGAGAACCTGACCCTCCTCCAGACCACCCTGGAGTCCCGGAAGACCACCCTGGCCTTCGTCCAGGCCAAATACAGCCTGAGGCAGGCCACCGACGTGGACCTCCTGACGGCCCAGGTGAATGAGAAGACCTCGGAGCTCGACCTCGTCGACGGCCAGAACACCCTGGCCACGGCCCGGCAGCGGCTGGCGAACCTCCTGGGTCTTCCCACAGAGCACCTGTTCACAGCCTCCCAGGAGCCCGATCCGCCGGCCCCGGCCACGTCCCTCGACGAGGCCGTGGCCCTGGGTCTCAAGAACCGAACCGACCTGCAGATCGCCAACCTGAACGCCCGGTCGGCCCAGGTCGACCAGACCCTCGCCATGGGTTCCCTCGTCCCCTCGGTGGCGGTGACGGGAGGGGTGACCAGCCTGACCGACAACACGGCGTCGAAGAGCGTTCTGGTGGGTCAGGTGGGCGTGACCCTGGGGGCCGCCCTCTGGGACGCGGGAGCCGGGTCGAGCCAGATCAGCCAGGCCGAGCGCACCCGGACGGCGTACCTGACCCAGGTGCACCAACTGGAGCGCTCGATTCCCGTGGACATCAAAGAGGCCTGGAACACCTGGCAGCAGGCCCTCAAGCGCCTCGAGCTGGCCCGGGTCAACGTGCAGAACTACGACCTCCAGCTCAAGGTGACCAAGCTCCAGCTCGACGCGGGCACCAAGACCGTGACCGACCAATTCACCGCCGAAATCAATGCATCGACCGCCGCGTTTGGCCTTTTGAAAGCCAAGATCACCGCCCAACTGGCGGCCCTCCAGCTGCAGAGTCTGCTGGGCCTGTAACAAAAAGAGGAGAACATGAGAACACCGCTACCGATCGCCATCCTGGGCCTCGCCCTCTTGAGTTCGTGCCAGCCCTCGGCCCCTGCCCCGGCTTCCGGCCCCGCCGGTCCGGCCGGTGCCCCCTCAGCCAACGCGGGGGGCCCCGCTGGCCCCGGAGGGCCTCCCGGTCAGGGAGCCCCCGGGGGCCGTTCGCGGTCGGCGGTGGTGCCGGTGCAGGTGGAGACCGTGAAGTTCGGCCCCTTGGTGGTCCAGAACAACACCGGGGGCACCGTAGCGGCCGAGACCCAAAGTTCGGTGGCCGCGGGGACGACGGGCACGGTGCTGAACCTGGTGAAAAAGGCGGGAGACTGGGTGGAACCCGGGGAGACGGTCATCCGTCTCGACGACAGGCAGCTCCAGCTGTCCCTGAAGATTGCCCAGAAGAGCCTCGAAAACACACGGGTGAACGCCGGCGTCCTGGCCGATGGGTCCCGGGACCCGAACTCCAAGCTGCAGCTGCAGGTGAACTCGGCCCAGAAGAGCTACGACTCGGCGGTGAGCCTGGCCAAGATCGGCGGCATCTCGGGGTCCGACCTCGACACGGCCAAGGCCAACCTCCAGGCCGCCAAGGACGCCCTGAACCAGAACGACCTGGCCGTTTCCACGGCCGAGCTGCAGGTGCAGCAGGCCCAGCTTAACCTGCAGTTCACGGCCATCAAGGCCCCGTATGCCGGTCAGATCGTCATCATCAACGTCCATCCGGGAGAGTACGTCACGGCGAGCACCGCCGTCTTCGTCCTAGCGAGCCGGGCGAAGATCGTGAACTTCAACGTGCCGCCCTCCGACGCGGTGGGACTCAATAGCGGCGCCCACGTGCAGTTCGTCCAGGGAGGCCAGACCTGGCCCGTGCGGCTCACCGGGGCCCCTTCGGCGCCGGTCAACGGCCAGGTGCCCCTCACCGCCGCCCTCCCCGCCAACTTTCCGGGAACCTTTGGTACCGTGGGGGCGGTGCAGTACTCCCAGGTCCTGGCCACCGGAGTGCTGGCGCCCCTGACGGCCATCCAGACCCTGGAGAACAGCACGTACGTGTTTGTGGTCAAGGACAACAAGGCCGCCCGGGCCGACGTCACCATCCTGGCGAATTCAGGTAACTACGCCGCCGTGTCGGGGCTGACCGACGGGGCGACCGTCATCCTCAGTCCCCCCCCGGGACTGCTGGTGGGGGCCCCGGTGCAGGTGCTGGCCGCGAAGGCCGCAGGACCGGGAGCCACCCCACCCCAGGCCCAGGGCGCCCCGGGACCCAAGGACGCCGGGGCGGCCCCCAACGGGCAGCGCAAGCGGCGCAGCGCCGAACCCTCCACCGGAGGCCAGTGATGGCGACCCTCAGGGAACTGCAGTCCCAACTCTTCGACAAGATCAACCCGGCGGTCAAGTTTTCGGTCACGCGGTACGTGCTGGCCGTGGGGTTCTTCGTCGCCATCGTCCTCTTCGGCCTGGTTTCCACCCTCAACCTGGGCGTCGACCTCCTCCCCCAGGTGAACATTCCCGTGGTGGTCGTGAACACCACCTACACGGGCGCGTCCCCTTCGGTGGTGGACCAGCAGGTGACCCAGGTCATCGAGAACACCGTGTCGACGATTCAGGGCATCACCGACATCAACTCGACCAGCTCCCAGGGGTCGAGCCGGGTGGTCCTGAGCCTCACCGCGGACACCGACAAGAACGCGGCCGCGAATCAGGTTTCGGCCCGGGTGGCCGCCGTGACCCGAAGGCTCCCCACGGGGGTCACGGCGCCCACGGTGCAGACCTTCGACCCCAACGCCCAGCCCATCCTGCAGTTCGGAATTTCCGGTGCCGGAGTGCCCATGTCCGACGTGGGAAACTGGGTGTCCAACGACCTGGCCCTGCAGCTGCAGCGCGTCGAGGGCGTGGCCAACGTTCAGGTGGACGGGGCCCCCACCCGGCAGTTCCAGGTGCTTCTCAACCCCAACCAACTGGCCTCGTACAAGATCAATCCCCAAGCCGTTACCAACGCCATCACGAACGACGCCCTGACCCAGCCCATCGGGAACGTCACGTCGAACAACAACACCGTCACGTTCTCGACCAACAACCTGCCCGGCACCGTGGCGGACGTTTCGAGGATTCTGGTGGACCCTGTGCGGGGCATCGCCGTCGGAGACGTGGCCGTGGTCAGGGAC
>JAHFSN010000329.1 GCA_023265735.1 Spirochaetaceae bacterium
TAATAGCCCGAGTTCTGGACCTGCCGGAACGCGTTGGTGACGGCGTTGATCCATTGCCGGGCCAGGTCGGGATCCAGGGCCGCCACGGGTCCCGTCACCTGGTCGTGGCGGCTGTCGATGATCTGCTGTTCCAGGGCCGGGTCGAGGGTCAGCACGTGGAGCACCTTCTCGTCGTCGGCGTACTGAAGACACAGCTGCCGGGCCAGGGCCTGGCGCACCTTCTCGACCAAGAAGGCCGTGTCCTTGGTCACCCCGCCGAAGTCGCCGAGGGTCTCGAGGATGACCACGAGGTTGCGGATGGACACCTGCTCCTGGAGGAGTCCCTGGAGGACCTTCTGGATCTCGCCCACGCCGAAGATCTTGTTCACCTCGTCGATGAGGGTTCCGTAGTCGGCCTTCAGGGTTTCCAGGAGCGCGTGGACCTCCTGGCGGCCCAGGATCTCCATGGCGTGCTTCTTGATGACCTCGGTGAGGTGGGTGGCGATGATGGAGGGGCTGTCGACCACGGTGTAGCCGGCCCTCTCGGCCTTGTCCCTGACGTCTTCGGTGATCCAGAGGGCCGCCAGGCCGAAGGCGGGGTCCTTGGTTTTCTCGCCGGGGAGCTCCTCGCGCTCGCCCCCGGGGTTGATGGCCATATAGCAGCCCATGCGGATGGTCCCCCGGCCGACTTCCATGCCCTTGATCTTGAGGCTGTACTCGCTGGGTTCCAGGCGCATGTTGTCGATGATGCGGATCCGCGGGACCACGAGGCCCAGGTCGAGGGCTGTCTCCCGGCGGATGCGGGTCACCCGTTCCAGGAGCTCGGCGCCCTGTTCCTTGTCCACCAGGGGGATGAGGCCGTAGCCCAGTTCCAAGCTTAGCGGATCGAGGGGCGCCACGGTCTCGGGGCCCCGGGAGGCCTCGGCCTTGGCGGCGCTGGCCCCGGCGGTGCCGGCTTCTTTGCGCTGGGCCTCGGCCGTTTCGCGGCGGTTGAGGCTGTACGCCAGGAAGGCCACCAGACCGGCCAGGGGAAACAGGAAGTACCAGGGGAACCCCGGGACAATGCCCAGGATGGCCAGAAAGACCGCCGCGATCCAGAAGATTCGGCTCTGCTGGGTGAACTGCCTGACGGCGTCGGTTCCCAGGCTCTGGCCCGACGAGCTGCGGGTCACCAGCAGGCCCGTGGCGGTGGAGATGAGGAAGGCCGGGATCTGGCTCACCAGGCCGTCGCCGATGGTGAGGCTCACGTACTGGGTGGCGGCGGTGGCGGCGTCCATCTTCTGGAACACCATGCCGACGATGAATCCCGCCACGGCGTTGACCAGGGTGATGAGGAGTCCCACCTGGACGTTCCCCTGGACGAACTTCGAGGCGCCGTCCATGGACCCGAAGAAGTCGACCTCCTGCTGGAGCTCGCCCTTACGCTTGAGGGCCTCCTCCTCGGTGATGGAACCGCTGCTGAACGAGTTGTCGATGGTCATCTGCTTGGCGGGCAGACCGTCGAGGGTGAACCGAGCCGCCACTTCGGCCACCCGGGTGGCGCCCTTGGTGATGACCAGGAACTGCACGGCCAGCAGGATGATGAAGATGATGGTCCCCACAACGAGGTTCAGCAGGCTGACGTTGGTGCCCGATCCGCCCACCACCACCGACGCGAAGGCGTGGATGATGCTCGGCGCCGCCTGGGGGCCCCCGAAGAGCAGGAGCCGGGTCGTCGAGATGTTCAGGGCCAGGCCGAAGATGGTGGTCACCAAGAGCAGCGTGGGGAAGAGCGTGAACTCGAGGACCCGCTTGGTGTAGATGACCACCAGAATGATGAGGACGCTGAACAGGAGGTTCAGGATCAGGAAGAAGTCGACCAGGAACGTCGGCAGGGGAATGATGAGCATGAGGACGACGGCGACGATACCGAACGCCACCGCCATGTCCGTGCGGCCCTGCCGGAACGAGGCCCGGAATGTCGAAATGAAATCGCTCATACGGCCTCCTTATGAAACCACGGCCCGGGCCTTGGGACCGAGCTTGAAGATCTCCGCAAGAATGCGGCTGACGAGTTCCCAGTACTCCTGGGGGATCTGGTCCCCGATTTCCACCGAAGCATAGAGAGCCCGGGCCAGGGGCTTGTTCTCCACCAGGGGGACCCCGGCTCCCGAGGCGATCTCCTTGATGCGCTGGGCCACCAGGTCCTGGCCCTTGGCGATGACGGTGGGGGCCGTCATGGTGGCCGAGTCCCACTGGAGGGCCACGGCGAAGTGGGTCGGGTTGGTGATGATGACGTCGGCCTTGGGCACGTTCTGCATCATGTTGCGCCGCAGGATCTCCCGCATCCTTTCCCGGAGCCGGCTGCGGATCAGGGGATCGCCTTCCTGCTGCTTTCGCTCTTCCTTGACTTCCTGCAGGGACATCTTCAACGATTCGCGGTGCTGGAACCGCTGGAAGAGGTAGTCGGGCACCGCCAAAACGAGCATGACCACGGCGCACTGCAGCACGATGTTCAGAGTGATCCGCCACAGGGTCTCGGCCGCCAGGGCGAACGAAACGTGGATGAGGTTGAGCAGGTGCACCCACTCCGACTGGATGTTCATGATGGCGATGGCGGAAATCACGGCCACTTTCACCATCTGCTTGGCGATGTTGAACCACGCCTCGGTGCTGAACAGCGACCGTTTGATCCACTGTCCGAAGTGCGGGACGATGCGGGTGAAGTCCGGGGTGATGGGTTTCACCGTAAAGAGCACCCCGACCTGCAAGAGGTTAGCGGCCACGGCGGCCACGAGGCAAACCGCCAGGAAAGGCCCCAGAAGCCGCGCCAGGTACAGGAAGAAGGCCCCGGAGATGGGGCCCCCGCCCGAAATCGGATCGGCCGACGTCGCCTGGTTGAAGTAGAACTTCACCATCTCGAGGAGAGTGGACCACATCGAACCGCCCAGAAACACGATCAGCAGCATGGGGAGCAGGAGGAGCACCGCGGCCGTGATGTCCGGCGACTTGGCGACCTTGCCCTCTTCCCGAGCCTTGCGGATCTTGGTCTCGGTCGGGTCCTCGGTCCGTCCCTCGTCCTCGGCGGCGAAATACTGAAGATCCCAGGCAAAAACCGTGTCGGGACGGGTTCTCCAGGGGAAGGCCTGGTCAGGCCAGAGGAGGTCACTCATCGTGATACCCCCGAGGAGGACATCCGGGCGAAGAGCATCTGGAGGGAGTCGAAGCCGTTATTCACGACGGCAGAGAACGCCTGGACCAGGAAGGGCATGGAGGCCATCATGAGGAAGAACCCAAACCCGATGTTGATGGGAAATCCCATCATCATGAGGTTCATCTGGGGCGCCGCCTTGCCAATGAGGCCCAGGCTGATGGTGACCAGGAGCAGCACGCCGAACACCGGAAGGGCCAGCAGGAAGGACCTCTGGAACAGGTCGGCCAAGCTGGCGATGAGCTGGTGGCTGATGAACTCGGGATGGGTGAAGAAATCCACGGCCCGCAGGGCCTTGAACGACGCCCAGACGTTGACCAGGAACACCTGCTGGAACCCCGCGGCGGAGATGAAGACCAGCATGGCCGACAGGTTGATGAACTGCCCCATGACGGGCTGCTCGATCTGGGCCAGGGGGTCGTAGACTTCTGAGGCGTTGAAGCCCATCTGCTGGGCGATGTACTGC
>JAHFSN010000330.1 GCA_023265735.1 Spirochaetaceae bacterium
AGCTGGCCCGTCAGCAGGCCAAGCTGGTTACCCCCGGTCTGGCCCCGACCGAGACCCTGGGCGAGGCGTCGTTAGGAACGATCAAGCCCGTCTAGACTCTCATTGCCAAACGACGAGCAACGCGAAGCCCGTCTAGACGAGTTCACGAATCCTTTGGACCACCCCGGTGCGTAGAGCCGCCGGGGTGACCCCTTCGGGCTTCCAAACCGGCTTCTCCAGGCCGCGGAGGAAGCCCGTTTCTATTCCAGGGGCGACGACCGCCAGCGAAGAGCGGCGGACCCCGGCGGCCACGGCCGTGGGGTCGTCCCCGGGCACCCGGAACAGATTGAGTCCCCATCCTGCGTCGAGGATGCCGCCCACCAGGGCGTCGGTTTCCGCGTCGCGGTCGGGTCCCGCGGGCCAGACAATGGCCACCTCGTCGAGGGCCGGCCCCCGGCCCCAGTCGCCAAAGCGCTGGGCCCGTTCGAGGGCGGCCGCCGGGTTCTTGCCCCAGAGCAAGCCGTGGGCCGGAGCGAGGATCTTCGCGCGGTCGGGCAGGGCCGCCGGAACCCGGGGCCGCGCCGAAAACCAGCGCAGAGCCTCGTCCTCGAACCACCGGGAGGTGTCCTCGGGCAGGTCCTCGGCCCACCCCTCCTCGTCCACCCACCCCAGACCCGCGAAGACCTCGCCCGTAAACACGACGCCGGCCTCGGGTACGGTCCAGAAGCCCCCGCGTTCGACCAGGGAGAGGGCCCCCAGGCGGTGATCGGCCCCCGGGGTCGGAAGGTCCCAAAGCTCGAGGCCGGGCCGGGCCGCCCGAAGCCTGTCGGCCTGTCCCGGGTGAGGCGGGCCCGTGAAGGCTACGGCATCGACGTGCTTCCACGACAGACCCAGCTCGGCCAAGTCGACCTCGAGTTCCTCGGTGCCGTAGCCGCCGTCGTCCCAGGGGTCGATCAAAACAACTCGATCGCCCTGAAGAAGATAGGAATGGAGGGCCACCCCATGGGGTACGGGCCAGGTGCCTTCGAAGAGGGCCACGTCGTCGGAGTCGAGGTTGACCGTCAACCGGCGGATGCCGGCGGCCAGGACCGTGGAATCATTCATGAATTTCCCTCTATTGATGTTCAGCAAACTGGACCTATACTCTTCTCAGGAGGAAGAGCCTCATGCCCCTTCGCTGGAAGTTGACCTTGATGGTCGTGCTGTCGTTCGCCGTGCTCGTGGTCTGTGGTCTTTTGTACAGCGCCCTCATGGCGCCGGTCAACCAGATCCGTTTCGAGAGCTCAACCCTTCAGAAGC
This sequence comes from Spirochaetaceae bacterium, assembly GCA_023265735.1. Classification (GTDB taxonomy): domain Bacteria; phylum Spirochaetota; class Spirochaetia; order JABEVK01; family JABEVK01; genus JAIFLN01. The sequence continues at coordinate 1,279 of JAHFSN010000330.1, forward strand.
TGAAGGACCAAGTCCTTTTGGAAAGGACGACCCTGAATCGCCTTCCCATGGTTCCCTTCGAGGAGGGACTGGCCCTCCTCCAGAGCGCCCACGAGACGAGCGTGAAGGCCACCGACGCCGTACAGAACCTCAAGGTGCTCCGGGAATCGGACAAGGACATCGCCCAGGCGCTCACCTTCGTCGTCGCCTTCGCCCACAAGGCCAATGAGATCTTTCCCATCCTCCTCCAGGTCACGGACAACCTCAAATCCTTCGGAGAGGACCTGGGGATCAGTTCCAAGGAGATGCTGGTCTACAGTTTTCTGGCGGCCCCCGAGGTCCTCGGGAGTCCGAGGAAGAACTTCGCGATTTCCGTGGTCGGCCAGCTTCAGCGGTCCATGAACAAGATGGACACCTGGTACGGCAACATGTCCGAGACCCTCGACGCCCAGTTCGAGAAGATCAACGGCGTCGTCACCAAGATCGAGCAGCGGGCAGCCCTCACGTCGGGGGCCATCGTCCTCGTCATCGTGCTGGCCAGTTTCGCCCTCATCGTCTTCATGGCGGGCCGGGTCTCCCGGAACATCGTCCGCATCGGGACCGAGGTGAGGGCCCTGAGAGAAGGAGACCTGACCCGGTCCTTTTCGACGAAGAACAAGGACGAAGTTGGCCAGCTGGGCCGGGACATGGATGTGTTCCTGGGCCGCCACCGCGAGGTGGTCCGCCGAATTCAGGAGGTGGCCGCCAAGAACCACCAGGTGAAGGACGACCTCGACGCCGCCCAGAAGGAGGCCGGTGTCGCCACCCAACTCCTCGACGACGCCGTCGATGCCGTGGGCGCCCAGATGCGGGACCTGAAGACCGGCATCCAATCGTTCCGGCGGGCCATCGACGTGATCGACCGCAACCTCGACGGCTTGAGCAGCGCCATCGACCTCCAGGACAACCGGGTTCAGGACGCCACGGCGGCGGTGAACCAGATGCAGGCCAGTGTCGACAGCATCCATCGGCTCACCAAGGCCCGGCTGGACAACGTGAAGACCCTGGTGGAGGCCGCGCAGGAAGGGGGAGCGAAACTCGACAGGACCACGGAGCTGATCCGCGAGGTCAATACCTCGGTGACGGGGATCCAGGAGATGGCCACCATCATCAGCGAAATTGCGGGGCAGACCAACCTGCTGGCCATGAACGCCGCCATCGAGGCGGCCCACGCCGGCGACTCGGGAAAGGGCTTTTCGGTGGTGGCCGATGAAATTCGCAAGCTCGCCGAGGCCTCGTCGGGCAATTCGAAGGAGATCAGCTCCACGCTCAACAACATTGTGACCACGATTGGGGAGGCCTTCGCGTCGAGCGCCGAGACCAACGCCAGCTTCCTGCGCATCCGGGAAGAAATCCAGGAGGTTGCCCGGGCCCTCGACGAGATCGCCAACCAGATCGACGAGTTCAGCGTGGGGGGCCAGCAGATCAACCAGGCCATGGCGGGACTGCAGGACGTGAACCACGAGGTGACCTCGGGGAACCGGGAGATGGGCCAGGCCACCGCCACCGTGAACGAGGTGCTCCAAACCGTGGAACACGTGACGGGAGAGGTGGCCGGTGCCCTCGAGCACCTGGACCAGGCCAGCGAGACCCTGGGCCGCTCCACCAAGACCGTCGATGAGCTTCTGGAGAGGATCAATGAGGTGGCCGATTCCCTTTCGGCCGAGACGGCCAAGTTCAAAACGGAGTAGGATCGGGCCCATGAGGCTGTTCGACACCCATTGCCACCTCCAGTCGACGTCGTTGGCTCCGGTAGAGGCTGTCTTCGAGCGGGCCCAGGCGGCCGGGGTGCGCGGGTTCGTGGTGTGTTCCACCGACCCCGACGATTGGCACGAGGTGGAGGCCTTGGCCGCCTCGCCCCGGGTCCTGCCCGCCTTCGGCGTCCACCCCTGGTACATTCCCGAAGGCGGGTTCGGGTGGCTGGGTCCCCTCGAGGCCCTTCTGAGGGCCCACCCCGGGGCCTGGGTCGGCGAAATCGGCCTGGACAGGACCGCGGGTCCTCCCCTGGAGCTGCAGGAAGAGGTCTTTGGTCCCCAGCTGGAGTTGGCGGGGCGGCTGGGGCGGCCAGCCAGCCTGCACTGCCGCCGCACCTGGGACCGCCTCGGCTGGTACCTGGCCCGGAGACTCCACCCCGAGGTGCCCGTGGTCCTCCATTCCTTCGGGGGCAGTGTCGAGGTGGCCCGCCAGTTTTTGGACTACAACTGCTACTTCTCCTTTTCAGGGGCCCTGACCCGAACGAGGAACCAGCGGCTTCCCCAGGTGGTGAAGTTCCTGCCCCGGGATCGGGTTCTCATCGAGACCGACAGCCCCGATCTCCTCCCCCAGGACCTGTGGAAGG
>JAHFSN010000331.1 GCA_023265735.1 Spirochaetaceae bacterium
CCCTTGGGACCGCCGATGCCTTCGTAGACGGAGAACGGCATGCCGAACAGACAGTGGGCCGCCGCCAGCTCGCCCACGAGCAGCCGGTCACGCACGTTGGCCCAGCTGGCCTGCTTCTCGACCACCACGTCAACGCCATATTTCTTGTAGAGGCCCAGCTCCTGGGCCATGATCACCGACGCGCTGTCGGTGAGGGGAATGAAGCCAATCTTGATGGGCTCGGCGGCCGCGGTCCACCCCGCGAAACCAAAAAGGGCGCCCGCCAGGGCGAGCCGAAGGAAGTTGTGGGACATCTTGACCTCCAAAGTCGTCAGATGTCCTTTCTGGTGCACACCCCGTGCCAGAACCCCCGTCCCCTCTCCGTTATCCCCAGAATCCGATAGTTTTCCTCAGAATTCCGCCTCTTGGCCCACCAACGTTGGTACCAGTACGTAACATCAAGACAAGATGTTTCCAATATGTAACAAAGAATAAGGTCCTAACACATCACCGTCATCAGACAGGGCGCCACTTGCTACATTGTGGTAGTTTTCTTACAAACCGGCGAGCGAAGCGAAGCCCGTGCAGATCTAGGCGCCGGAGCTCGTCATTCTGGCTAAATCGAGGAAGCGCACGGAGCACAGCCGTACTGTGTGTACGGCGAGCACCGCACGCGTCCGAGATGACGCCAGAATGGCGAGATCCAAGCCTTGGCAGGTCGACCAGGACTTTGTTGCATAGCGCCCCTTTCCCCCAACCGGTAACGATGCTAGGATACTCGCGGAGGCCTTTCCTACATGCATTTCGATCTTCCCCTCGACCAACTCAAAACCTACAACCCGCCCCTCGAAGAACCGGGCGACTTCAACACCTTCTGGTCCACCACCATCGCCGAGGCCCGGCGCCATCCCCTCGGGGCCACCTTTACCAGGACGGAGAGCTACCTGAAGACCGTCGAGGCCTTCGACGTCACCTTCCACGGCTACGGCGGCCAGCCCATCAAGGGTTGGTTCCTGGTCCCGGCGGTCCGCAAGGGCAAGCTGCCCTGCGTCGTCGAGTTCATCGGCTACGGCGGCGGCCGGGGGCACCCCCACGACTGGCTGCTGTACCCTTCGGCCGGGTACGCGTACCTGGTCATGGACACCCGGGGCCAGGGTTCTGTCTGGCGGACCGGTGATACTCCCGACCCCGAGCTCGAGGGAGGAAATCCCCAGTACCCCGGGTTCATGAGCCGAGGCGTCTTGGCCAAGGAGACCTACTACTACCGCCGCGTCTTCACCGACGGCGTCCGGGCCGTGGAAGCCGCCCGCAGCCACGAGGCCGTGGATCCGGACCGGGTCGCCGTCACCGGCGCCAGCCAGGGCGGCGGCATCACCATCGCCGTGGCGGGCCTCGTCCCCGATCTGAAGCTGGCCCTGCCCGACGTGCCCTTCCTCTGCCACTACCAGAAGGCCGTGTCCATGACCGATGCGGCCCCCTACAGCGAGCTGCGGGACTACCTCAAGCGCCACCGGGACCACGAAGAGCAGGTGTGGAACACCCTGTCGTACTTCGACGGCCGGAGCTTCTCCAGCCGGGCCAAGATGCGCACCCTGTTCTCGGTGGCGCTCATGGACGATATCTGTCCCCCGTCGACGGTGTTCTCGGCGTACAACCGCTGGGCCGGTCCCAAGGACATCCAGGTGTGGCCCTACAACCACCACGAGGGCGGAGAAACGTTCCAGGCGGTCGAGCGGTTGAAGACCCTCGACCGGTATCTGTGAGGTCCCCCGGTTCCATGAAGCCCTCCCAAGATTCCTACACCAACTCCCTGAGCCGCAACCACCGGTGGAATGCCGTGGTGAACACCGTCGACGCCGTGTTCTTCCAGATCGGGTTTGCGTGCTTTGTCCCCGGGGTCATCCTCGTGTCGTACCTGCGGCACTTCACCCAGGACCAGATGGTCCTCAACCTGCCCATCTTGGTCTCCAACTTTCTCATGACCCTGGGTCCCTTTGTCATGAGCTTCTTCGCCAGCCGGTTCCAGACCAAGAAGCGGGCCATGCTGGTGACCGCTTTCCTGCACCGGGCCTCGTTCATCCCCGTGGTCCTGGTGGTCTGGCTGTACGGGGATTCCCCCCAGGTGGTGACGCCGTTCCTCCTGGCCTTCGGGCTGTTCTACACTTGCTGGGGCATCAGCACGCTGTTCTGGCAGGAGATGATCGGCCGGGTTTTCGCCCCGGACCGGATCAACTCCGCCATGGGGCTCCGGGAGAGCGTCAGCCGGATCGCCGGGTTTCTGGCCAGCTTCGGAGTTCTCACCGTCCTCGATACCGTGGCCTTTCCGAACAACTTTGTGGCCCTTTTTGGCGCCGCGTTCTTCCTGTGGATGCTGTCGGGCCTGGCCATGACCCAATTCCGAGAGGCTCAGTACGTCGACGCTCCCCCGGCCCGGGACTCGTCCCACTGGCGCAACCTCTGGGACCTGCCCAAGAACGACCCCGGCCTGCGGTGGTACGTGGTGTTCATTCTCTTCGCCTACGGGTTCAACCTCGTGGGCGGCCTGTACACCGTCACCGGGCTCCAGCGGTTCGCGGCCGTGGGCGCGGACCAGCTGACCGGCACCATCAACACGGTGACCGTGTTTGCCTCGGCGGTCTTCGCCTTCCTGTCGGGGCGGGTGTCGGACCGGTTCGGCAAATTCTGGGGCTTCTTTTTGCTCTGTGCGGCCACCCTCCTCTTGAACGTGGGCATGATCTTCGTGACCGACTACTGGGCGTACCTCGTCCTCGTCCTCCTCTCGGGAGTCACCTACGTCATGTGGGTGTTGGAATTGACCACGGTGCTGGGGTTCACCACCCCCGAAGGGCGCCACGAGTACCTGGCCTTCACGTCCATCGTGAAGCTCGTCCCCATACTGGTCTACACGAACCTGGGGGGCTTCTTGGCCAATACGGCGGGGTCCACCTGCGTGTTCGCCGTGGCCGCGGTGTTCTCGGCAGGGGCCCTGGTGGTCCTCACCTTCGGTCTGAGGCGCTACCTGAAATGAGTTCGTGGCTCCTGCTGGGCCGGTTTGCCCTGGTTCAAACCGCGTTCCCGACCAGGGGCCTCCTCCTCCCGGTCAATCGTTCCCAAAAAATCCGTTGACAGGTCAAAAAACTGGGCTTACGGTGGTCGAAACGCTTCGATAGTCGAAGCGCTTCGACGGAGGGGCATGGCTACTATGAAAGACGTCGCCGAGAAGGCGGGCGTCTCGCTCAGCACAGTTTCCTACGTTCTCAGCGGTTCCCGCCCCATTTCCGAAGCGACCCGGGCTCACATTCTCAAGGTCATGGACGACCTCGACTTTCACCCCAACGCCGTGGCCCGGGCCCTGGCGGCCAAGAGGACTCGGGTCATCGCGCTGCTCCTCTCGCCCCAGGAACGCGGCCTGGGCATCTCCGAGCTGGAATTTGTCCGGGGCGCCTCCGAGGCGGCCCGGGCGGCCGACCACCACCTGGTGCTGCTGACCGAGGGCATGGAATCCGAGTCCGACCTGGCGTACCTGAAACGCCAGGGCCTCATCGACGGCGTCATCCTGATGGAGGTGCACCTGCAGGATGCCCGGGTTCCCCTCCTTCAGAAGCTGGGCATGCCCTTCAGCCTCCTGGGGTGGCCCAACCCGACCCTGGGC
>JAHFSN010000332.1 GCA_023265735.1 Spirochaetaceae bacterium
CCCCTCGGTGGACGTTCTTTTCCATTCGGTGGCCCGGGCGGCTGGAAGCAACGCCATCGGGTTGATCCTGACGGGAATGGGGAGGGACGGGGCGGAGGGTCTCCTCGACATGAGAAAGTCAGGGGCCAGGACCCTCAGCCAGGACGAACAGAGCAGCCTCATCTACGGAATGCCCATGGAGGCATGGAACCTTGGGGCCTCCGAGAAGCAGGTCAGCCTCGCCCAGGCACCGACGGAGATCCTGACTCTCCTGCGAAGGATGAGACCATGAAACGGATCGATGTCGGCATCGGGGACTACACCGTTTCCAAAGGTGATGACGAGATCAAGACCTATGCGCTAGGTTCGTGCGTCGCCCTCGTCGTCTGGGATCACGCCCTGCGTTGCGGCGGGATGATCCACATCGCTCTCCCCGAGGGCCAGATCAACCCCGAAAAGGCCCAGACAAAGCCCGGATACTTTGCGGATACGGGTCTCCCCCTGCTATTTGCGGAGTTGAGGAAGCTGGGTGCCGACAGGAGGACCTGCTGGGTAAAACTGATCGGAGGTTCGGCCATCCTCGATGAGAACAAGACCTTCGACATCGGACGCCGAAATGCTCTCGCCGTCAAAAAATACCTTTGGAAGATCGGGCTGGCCCTGACTTCCGAAGAAATCGGCGGAACCATCAGCCGGACCGTCGCCCTGGCCGTGCCGTCGGGAACCCTCACGATCTCATCGGGAAACGAGACCTGGACCCTTTAGGAGGCGCGATGAAACGTAATATTTTGATCGTAGACGATTCGGAGACCTCGCGCATGATCATCAAGAAGTGCTTTTCCATGGTAGGAGACGACGACAGCGTCTTTTACGAGGCCGAGGACGGAATCAGCGCGCTGGCGGCCCTGGCGAAATTTCCCATGGACCTGGTCGTCACCGACCTCAACATGCCCCGGATGGATGGGATCACCTTGGTGCGCAAGCTGCGAACCGGCGAGAAGACAAAGGGACTCGCCGTCATCGTCATATCCAGCATGGAGAACCGCCAGCTCGACGAAGAACTGAGAAATCTGGCCGTGGCGGCCGTCATACGAAAACCCCTGACGCCGGCCAAGGTCCGTGGTGCCCTGGTCCCCGAAGGAGGATTCTAATGCTGCTTGATTCCGTCGCCATCCTCGATGCTGTCCGCGTCACCTTCGAGGAAATGGCCTTCCTCGACGTGGCAGCGGGGCCCTCTACCGGAGAGACCCGCCCCCAGGAAGGCGCGGTACTGTGCCTGACCTACGTGGCCCCGAGAACGGGGACCTTTTCCCTCAAATTGCCCAAGGAGCTAAAGTTTGCCGTCGCTGAAGCCATCTACGGGGACGACTGGCACGACTTGACGGCCGGCCAGCTGGACGACAGCCTTCTGGAGCTCATGAACGTTCTGGCGGGCCGCCTGCTGTCCCGAAGGTTCGGCAGCGCGACCTACACCATGGGACTGCCCATGATCCAGTACAACCAGCCTCTGAGCCATCCGCAGTGGAACCTTGAGCAATTTTCGTTTCACGTGGATGAAATCGGGTTTATGCTCACCTGGACCGAGGAGGCTGAATGAAAATCCTGATCGTAGAGGATGATCCTCTCAGCCAGCAGCTTCTCTTGAGGTACTTGAAAGACCAGGGCGAAATGGTTATAGCAGAGGACGGAGAAAGAGCCTTGGCCGAGTTCCGGGCCGCCCACGTGGACTCCCGTCCCTTCGATTTGATCTGCCTGGATATCATGCTTCCCCTCCTGGACGGCCAGGCGGTGCTCAGGCAGGTGAGGTTGGCAGAAGAGTCCTGGGGTGTCGGAGGGCTGGCGGGCTGCAAGGTCCTCATGCTGACGGCCCTTCGGGACGCGGGCAACGTGATGACCGCGTTTCGGAGCCAATGCGAAGGCTACCTCTCCAAACCTATTTCCAAGGAAAGGCTCTTCAGCGAAATTCGCTCCCTCGGATTACCGCTGATTGAAAACGAATGAACCAAGATCAAACAAAATCCCTCCTCCTCCAGCTTGAACCCCAGGCACCCGACTTTCAATTGGTGTTTTCCGGCAAGGCCAGCCGAAAAGTCAACGGGCTCTACAAGCCTGAAACCCGGGAAATTCTCCTTCACAACAAGAATTTCACGTCCGACGAAGAACTGGTCTATACCGCCATCCATGAGTTTGCCCACCACCTGCATTTCTGCTCTTCTGTGAGACCGACCACTATCCGCAGCCACACCTCGGTCTACTGGAGCCTCTTTCACCGGCTGCTGGCCAAGGCCGAAGAGAAGGGTCTCTACAGGAACGTGTTCCTGTCCGAACCCGAGTTTCAGAAGCTCACCGAGGAAATTCAGACCCGCTACCTCGCCCAGAACGGACAGCTCATGAAGGATTTTGGCCAGCGGTTGCTCCAGGCCGTGCAGCTTTGCGGCAAGTACCATGTCCGTTTCGAGGACTACATGGACCGTGTCCTCTGCATCCCCCGGGCCACGGCCAAGACGGTGATGGCGAGCTTCGCCCAGGACGTGACCCCGGACTTCGGGTTCGACCACCTGAGGATGATGACCTCGGTCAAGGATCCGGGAGTCAGGCAGGACATGGAGCACAAGCGCCGGGAAGGCTACAGCCCCGAAATGCTCCGCCAGGAACTCAAGGGGGATCCTCTTCCCGCCATTGAGCCCAGTCCCATGCCCGACCCCGTGGAAGCCAAGGTCGATCTGCTCGAGCGAAGCCGCGACCAGTTGCGAAAGAAGATTGAGGATTGGACGAAAAAGCTCGAAGACCTGGATCAGAAGATCGAAGCCCTGCGAAACGACGAGGCCGAGCATGGCTGAAACGGACTATCGTCCGGATTTCGCCAAACGCGGCGGCTTGGTTCCCGCCGTCGTCCAAGACGCCCAAACCCGCGCCGTCCTCATGCTGGGCTGGGTCAACGAGGAGGCCTGGGACCGAACCCTGTCGTCGGGCAAAGCCACCTTCTGGTCAACAAGCCGCCAAACCCTCTGGGAAAAGGGATCCACGTCGGGCGACTGGCTCCAAATCGTGGAAATTCGCGTCGACTGCGACGACGATACCGTCCTGTACTTGGTCAACCCCCTGGGAGAGGGGGCTTGCCATACCAAGAATGCATCGGGACGAGCCAGGTCGAGCTGCTTTTACCGGCGGCTCGACAGCCAGGGGCGCCTCGTCAACCTTGATCCCTGAGGCTACTTTCCTTTGAGAAGGGGGGTCAGGTCGGTTCGTCCTTGGTCCGACGCGAGGTCGTAGGGCGTTTTTCCATCCTTGTTTCGAGCCGTCAAATCGGCCCCCAGGCTCACCAAGTATTGTACGGCTGCCGCCGACGCCCCTGAAGTGACGGCCAGATGCAGGGCCGTCTGCCCCTGACTGTTCTGGGCATTCGCGTTGCGGACAGAGAAGAAGGCCTTCCAGTTTTCTGCGGTTCCCTTAAGAATCAGGGCCGCCGGTGAGACTCCCGCGGAGTTTTCCGAGAACAGGTCCGCCCCCGCGCCCAGCAGCAGCTCCGCCATCGCCGGGCTGGCCGTGGTCGATGCCAGATGGGTCGCCGTGGCTCCGGTGGAATCCCTGGCGTTGACCCCCGCACCGGCGGCCAGAAGAAGCCTTACCATTTCCGTGCTGCCGCTTTGG
>JAHFSN010000333.1 GCA_023265735.1 Spirochaetaceae bacterium
GAAATCGGCGGTGTCGGCGATGGTCAGGGCCCTCAGGTTGATGCCTTGGGTGGCCAGGATGCGGGTGACGTCGGCCAGCCGGCCCGAGAGGTTCTCCAGAAATACAGAGATTTGTTTGGTCGCCATGCTGTTCTCCTACAGTTTGCGGTTGTCGATGACCCTTTTGGACTTCCCCACGGAACGCTCGATGGTCTTGGGTTCCACGAGTTTGACCCGCAGGCCGATTCCCAGTTTCGATTTCATCACCGATTCGATCTGATTTCTTAATCTCTCCAAGGATTTGGTTTCGTCCGTGAAGAACTCCTGCTTGACCTCGACCATCAATTCTACCTCATCGAGGTGGGACTCTCCTCGGTTGATCACAATCAAGTAGTGGGGATCGGTGCCCTCAATCTCGATCAAGGCGTGCTCGATCTGGCTGGGGAAGACATTGACGCCCCGGAGGATGAGCATGTCGTCGGTACGTCCGAACAGACGGTGCATCTTGAGGGTGGTGCGGCCGCAGGTACAAGGTTCCTTCATCAGATACGTGATGTCCCTCGTCCGGTAGCGCAGGAGCGGAGTCCCCTGCTTCACGAGGGTGGTGAACACCAGCTCGCCCTTTTCGCCGTAGGGCAAGACCTTGCCGGTGCCGGGGTCGATCACCTCCGGGTAGAAGAGATCCTCGTTGATGTGGAGGCCATTTTTGGCTTCGCATTCGAAGGCCACCCCCGGTCCCGTGATCTCGGTCAGTCCGTAGATGTCAAAGGCGTCGATGCCGAGTTTGGATTCAATTTCCCCGCGCATATTCTCGCTCCACGGCTCGGCACCGAAACAGCCGCATTTCAAGGACAGTGACTCCAGGTCCACCCCGGCGTCCTTGGCTTCTTCGGCGAGAAAGAGGGCGTAGCTGGGCGTACAGGTCAGAACCGTGGTTCGGAAGTCTTTCATCACCATGAGCTGCTTCGCCGTGTTTCCCGAAGACATGGGAATGATGTTGGCCCCCAGCTTCTTGGCACCGTAGTGCACCCCGAGGCCGCCGGTGAACAGCCCGTAACCGTAGGCGTTCTGCACCGTATCGTGCCGGGTCGCGCCGGCGCCAGACAGCGTCCTGGCCATGGCTTCCTTCCAGCATTCGATATCAAAACCCGTATAGGCATCGACGACAGGGATCCCCGTCGTCCCCGAGGACATATGGATCTCCTCGATGTCGGCCTCGGGGCAGGCCAGAAGCCCATAGGGATAGGTAATCCGCAAGTCATCCTTGGTCGTGGTGGGGAAATTTCCCAAACTCTCCAAGGACCGCAGGTCGGAGGGCGTCACCCCCGCGGCCATCATCTTTTCCCGATAGAAGGGAACTTTGCAGTACAGCTTCTCCACAAGGTTTTTCAGGTGGGCAAACTGGATGACCCGACGTTGGCCGGGCTCCATACTCTCTGCTTCAGGATTGAAGATCACAAATACCTCCGCGGCCCGGCGGAGAACTTCGGGTTCGTGCTTCTCCCGTGAGCTGCCGATCCAGGTTGTGTTGATGGGGATCAACTCAGTTTATCCCGAAGAACTTTTCCTGGCTACACGTATTTTCTTGTCCTTGGAGGTCCGTGCCCTGCGGGCAAAAAAAAAGCGGCCGAAGCCGCTTTTTTCGTGGGAGACAGATTACTGACCGAGAAGCTGGAGGGTGGACTGGGGCCGCTGGTTCGACTGGGCGATCATCGCGTTGCCCGACTGGACCAGGATCTGGTTCTTGGTGTACTCGACCATCTGCTTGGCCATGTCGACGTCGCGGATGCGGCTTTCGGCGGCTTGCAGGTTTTCGGCGCCGATATCGATGCCCTTGACGGTGAACTCAAGGCGGTTCTGGTACGCTCCCAGGTCAGCCCGCTGCTTGCTCACATGGTTGAGGGCCGCGTCGAAGGTCATGATGGCCCGGTTGGCTTCGTCGGGGGACGCCAGGGAGATCTTCTTTCCGTTGCCAATGTCCTTGAGGCCCAGGGCGGTGGCCGACATGGTGCCAATGTAGACCCGGGTGCGCTGGTCCACGTTGGCGCCAATGTGGAACCACATGGCATTCGGAACGGAGTTCAGTCCCTCTTCCCGGGCAAAGGCCCCGGTCAGCATATTCAAACCGTTGAACTGAGCGTGGCTGGCCACGCGGTCGATTTCATCGACGAGCTGGCTGACTTCCACCTGGATCTGCTGGCGATCCTGGGCGGTATAGATGCCGTTGGACGATTGGACGGCCAGTTCCCGGAGCCGCTGCAGGATGTCTTGCGACTCCTGAAGGTACCCTTCCGTGGTCTGAATGAACGAGATACCGTCGCCGGCATTCCGCGAGGCCTGGTTCAGGCCGCGGATCTGGCCGCGCATCTTTTCCGAGACCGCCAGGCCAGAGGCGTCGTCGCCGGCGCGGTTGATCCGCATGCCGGAGGCGAGTTTCTCCATATTCTTGGTGACTTCCTTGACCGAGTCACCCTGAACCCGCTGCGCGTTGATGGCGCTCAGGTTGTGGTTGATGATCATCTATTCCTCCTTAAACGGGCCCCAGGAGGAACTGACTTCCCGGGACGACGAACACCGTTGGAGCTCAAGCTCCTCTTAACTCATCGGAAAAACAAAAAAACGATTGAGGGGAAAAATGGAGTTTTGTTGCGAAATCCAGTATTCTGCTCCCATGGCGTTGTCTCTGATGGAAACCCTGCGGGCGGATCCTGGGTTCATGGCCCAGGTGGAGGGTTGGCATACTTTTCCGGCCCAGGCTGGTTCGTACTCTCCCCTGCCCCCCGGTCTCGATCCTCGGCTGGCCGAGGGCCTGAGAAACCGCGGAATGACCCAGCTCTACAGTCATCAGGCCCAGGCCTACGCCGCGGTCCAGGCGGGACGCCACGTCCTGGTGTCTACCCCCACGGCCAGCGGCAAGTCCCTGTGTTACAACCTTCCCGTGATGCAGACGCTGCTGGACCACCCGGAGGCCCGAGCCCTCTACCTCTTTCCGACCAAGGCCCTCAGCCAGGACCAGCAATCGGAACTGAATGAGACCACCCTGGGCGCGTCTTTAGGACTCAAGGTATCGACCTACGACGGCGATACGCCTACGAGCCTGAGGGCCTCGGCCCGGGAGACGGGCCAGATCATCATTTCCAACCCCGACATGTTCCATTCGGGCATCCTCCCCAACCACCCCAAGTGGATCAAATTCCTGAAGAACCTGAGGTACGTCGTGGTCGACGAGGTCCACACCTACCGAGGGGTCTTCGGAAGTCACGTGGCCAACGTGCTGCGCCGTCTGCGCCGGGTGGCGGCCTTCTACGGGGCCTCGCCCCAGTTCATCGCGTGCTCGGCCACGATAGGGAACCCCCAGGCCCACGCCGAGGCCCTGTTGGGGGTTCCGGTGGAACTGGTAGACCAGTCGGGGGCGCCGTCGGGCAAGCGGCACTTCGTCCTCTATAACCCTCCCCTCGTCGACAGAGTTCAGGGCATCCGTCGAGGCACCGTCAACGAAGCCCAGGCCTTGGCGGTCAAAGTACTCACCTCGGGTCAGAAATGCATTGTTTTTGCCAGGAGCCGGGTGAGGGTGGAGCTGATTGCCAGCTACATCAAGGAGAGGCTGGCCAACCTCTATACCGAAAATCAGAGGCTGCGGGTGGAAAG
>JAHFSN010000334.1 GCA_023265735.1 Spirochaetaceae bacterium
ATCCTGAAGGGCGAATTCTTCAGGTCAATGAAGCGGCCTGCCGGCTTCTTCACTACAGCCGCGCCGAACTCTGCGCCCTCACCCTAGCCCAGATCCAGCCCGAGTCGGAACACCAGCGGGTTGGAGAACACGTCGCGGCCGTCCGGGACGGCGCGACGTCCATCAGCGACATCCTCCTGATGACCAAGGAGGGTCAGGCGATTCCGGCCGAACTCAACCCGAGGTCCCTCGAGATCAAAGGGAAGCCTTACCTCTTGGGGGCGGTTCGAGACCTCCGGGGGCGGGTTCAGCAGGAGTCCGCGGCCCATTCGACCCAGGATCTCTACCGCCTCGTCCTCGACGCCCTGAACGAGGTGGTCGTCGTCATCGACCCCGCGACGGGCCGGTTCGTCGACGCCAACCGGCGCGCCACCGAGCTCTACGGATTCAGCTTGGAACAGATCCGGTCCATGGATCCCTCCACGGCCCTTCGACACGTCGATACCTCGGCACGGGAACGCGGCCGGGAAATCCGGGAGAAGGCCCTGGCGGGCGAACCTCAGGTGTTCGAATGGGGTCTCTACGACCAGCAGGGGAACCTCATCGAGATGGAAATCTCGCTGCGGGCCGCGACGATTCGGGGGGAACGCCGGCTGCTGGCCGTGGCCAGGGATATTGGTCCCCGAAAACGGCTCGAACGGCTCCTGAACCAGTCGGAGTACCAACTCAAAGAAGTGGCGGAATCAATGGACGAGGGACTGGTCATCCATGGTCCCACCGGGGAGATCGTCTTTGCCAATACGGCGGCGGGCAAGATCCTGGGCGTGTCCCGGGAACAGCTGCTAGGCCGCACATCGATGGATCCCCGTTGGGGCGCCGAGCACGAGGATGGGACCCCGTGGCCGGGTCAGGATCACCCCGCCATGGTGTCTCTCACCACCGGGGCGACGTTCCGAAAGGTCGTCATGGGAATCCGGGATCCCCAGACGGGACTTCGGTGGATCGCCCTCAACTCCGTGCCCCTGTTCCACAACGGCGGGGCCTCGCCCACGGGCGCCATGTCGACCTTTCTCGACATAACCGACGAGATGGAACACAAGAAGGAGCTCACTGAGTCGCGGAAACTCTACCACCGCCTCTTCGAGACCTCGGGGACGGCCAACGCCGTCTTTGATTCGGGTTGCCATCTGGTCGTTCAGAACGAGACTTCGGCCACCCAGATGAGCGTGGCCGTGGGCGACGTCGTGGGCCGCACTCCCCTCGAATTATTTGGTGAGGGTCGCGGCGAGAAGATCGAGGCCCGACTCAAAGAGGTGCTCTCCAAGGGGGAGATCGTCTCGGAATTGATGTCCCGGCCTGGCCCCCAGGGCGAACTCTGGTCCGAATCGAACTACAGCCCCATCCTAGACCCCGACTCTGGCAGCGTGACCGGGGTTCTAGTGACCATCACCGACGTCACCGACCGGGAGCGACTGAGGAACCGAACTCTTCAGGCCCAGAAACTGGAAAGCCTCGGTGTCCTGGCAGGAGGAATCGCCCACGACTTCAACAACCTGTTGGCGGGACTCTCGACCAACCTGGAGCTGATCAAACTCTACCTGGAAAAGGACCATCCCGACCGAGCGTTGGGGAAGTTGTCCGCGGCCCAGGCGGTTCTCGAACGGTCCCGGGCGCTGACCCGGCAGATCCTTACCTTCGCGAAAGGAGGTACCGGCGAAAAGAGGACCCACGAACTCTCCGGCGCCCTGGAAGCCTGGGTCGGCCTCGCCCGAGTGGGCTCCGAAGTGGCCGTCCGCCTGACGGTGGAGCCGGACCTCGCCTCCTGCTTCTGCGACCTGGATCAGATCGGCCAGGTGATCGGTGGCCTGATGGCCAACGCCAAAGACGCCAGCCCGGCGGGCAGCGAGATCGTGGTCTCGGCCTTCAACGTCGCCGGGGGGGTCCCGAGGCTGGCGATCCGGGTGGAAGACCAGGGGACGGGCATCCCCCCAGAGATTCGGGAACGCATCTTCGACCCGTTTTTCACCACCAAGCCGCACGGCCTGGGCCTGGGCCTGGCCACGGCCCATTCCATTGTGGCCCAGCACGGCGGGGTGCTGGAGCTCACGTCCACCGGTACCCAGGGCACCGTCTTCACCGTGACCCTCCCGGCGGCCCTTCCCCAGGGGGAATCCCCCCAGGCCGTGAGGACTTCGGCGCCCCTTCGCCCGGGCCGGGTGCTCATCATGGACGACGAACCCCACATTCGGACGGCCATCGCGGAGTACCTTCGCTTCCTGGGCCACCGGGTGGTCGAGACGGCCGATGGCCAGCAGACCGTCCAGGCCGTCGTCGAAGCCCAGGTCGCCCAGGACGCCTTTGACTGGGTCATCCTTGACCTCGTGATCCCCGGGGGTCAGGGGGGCGTAGAAACGGACAGGCGCCTGATGGACCTGGGCTGCCGGGCCCCCCGGGTCGCCATCAGCGGCTACTCGTCCGACGGGTACAGCCTTCCTTCGACATCGGGGTTCCGGATCCGTCTGGCCAAGCCGTTCACCCTCGACGAGCTTCAGAACGCCTTGGCCTCGTGCGACGCCCGCCCTCCCCTCTGACCGCCCTACACCCCCAGAGCCTCGATTTTTTCCATAAGATTCTGATGGTCGAGCTGGGCCACGATGCGAGGCCCGTCCTGGTTCATGAGAACGTAGGTGGCGTCGGAGCTCAGGGTCACGGGACCCGCCGCCCTGTGGAGCGTCATCTGCCAGACCACCTCGGCGAGGGTGTACCGGGCGTCGAGGGGCGAGGCGTCGACCGAGACCAGCTTGGTGGCGGTGAGGCCCAGCGCCTGGGCCGCCTCGGTTCGCCGGGGGATGAACCGGACGAAGTCGGCCAGCTGGACACTCTGGGCTCCCTGGGGTCCCCCAAAGAGGAAGGAGTCGTGGTAGAACGCCTCCCACGCGGGGGTACTGGTCTGGAGGGCCCGCTCGTAGGCCTCGAAGAAGGGAACGGCGGTGCCGTTTTCGGGGAAATTCATGGCTGTCTCCCATGGGTGAGAATCAGCTTGCTCAAAAGAGCAAAACTTCAAATTCTTACCATGTTTGACGGAAAAAATCTACGGCTTCCTCTTCTTAGGATGTGATCAACTATCGCAACAAAACGGTTGCCTATCTCGGGCGCCTTGTGTATTATGCAACCAAGGAGTTGCTCATGGAACAAAACCGGATTGAGAAGCACGTCGACCTGAAGGCCTCGCCCTCCCGGGTCTGGAAGGCCCTGACCGACCACAAGGAGTTTGGCGCCTGGTTTGGGGTCAACCTGGAAGGCCCCTTCGTGGTGGGCCAGACCACGGCGGGCAAGATCACCTTTGAGGGGTATGAACACATGCAATGGGCCGTGGACGTGAAGGCCATGGAGACGGAAAAGCGCTTCGCCTTCACCTGGCACCCCTACGCCATCGAACCCACGGTCGACTACTCGAAGGAGACCCCGACCCTCGTCGAGTTCCACCTGGAAGCCCAGGGGACGGGCACCCGTCTGGTGGTCACCGAGTCGGGGTTTGACAAGCTGCCCGCCAACCGGCGTCTGGAGGCCTTTCGGATGGACGAGGAAGGCTGGATCGGGCAGATGGAGGCCATCGCCAAGTATGTCGGATA
>JAHFSN010000335.1 GCA_023265735.1 Spirochaetaceae bacterium
CCTTGCGTTTCAGAGCCGGCGACTCTTCGGCTTGCTCCGCCAGGGTCAGGTTCCGGGTGACAAACCTCACCCGGGCCGCCCAGGCCCGGACTTCGTCCTCCTCGGGGCCGGCCACCAGGGCCAGGGGCTCCCCGATGTACTGGGCTTCGTCCTCCCCTAGGATGGGAAATCTGCCGCGGAACACCTGAAAGACAGGATTCCCGGGGATGTGCTCCGGGAGAAGAAGGGTCCAGCCCGGGGGAATGGGGGGGTACGAGAGACCCACAATTTTGGCGTGGGGCACCCGGGACCGGATGAGGACTCCCGTCAGAACCTGGGAAGCCGACGGCTCGAACAGGGCCGGGTCGGGAGAGAAGTGGGGATCCTGGACCGGCGGCTTCTTCCGGGGCATCACGGGTCCTCCAGCAGGGCCACGACCTGGTCGCAGACCCGGTCCACCGCCTCGGGAGGGAGGGTGGGGTAGAGGGGGAGGGAGACGGTGCGCTGGTACCTCGCCTCCGCCTCGGGAAAGTTCCCGGGCTCTAGCCCATAGCGGTCCTTCCAGTAGGGCATACGATGGAGGGGAATGTAGTGGACCGAAGTTCCGATCCCCGCGCCGGAGAGGCCCTCGATGAAGGTGTTTCGGTCGCGGTAGGGAGGCAGCAGCACGCTGAAGATGTGCCAGGCGTGGTCGTCCCGCCACCGGGGCAGTTCGAGGCCTGGAGCCGCCGCCAACCGGTCCAGGTAGTGGCGGACCAGACCTTGGCGGCTGCGCCAAAAGCCTTCGGCCCGGGTCAGCTGCACCCGTCCGATGGCCGAGGCTAGGTCGGTCATATTGTACTTGTACCCGGGGGCCACCACGGCGTACTCCCAGCTGGCCGCCCGGGCGGTGTACCGGGAGAAGGCGTCGCGGTCCATGCCGTGGAGGCGCATCACCTTCATACGTCGGGCCAGGGCCTCGTGCCGGGTCACGGTCATGCCGCCCTCGCCGGTGGTCATGTTCTTGTTGGCGTAGAAGGAATAGACCCCGATGTCGCCCAGGGTGCCCCACAGACCGTCGGGCCCTGCGGTGGGAAACACGTGGGCAGCGTCTTCCACAATGCGGAACCCAAACTTGTCCCGAAGCCGGGCCAGCCGCTCCCACTCCACGGGCTCACCGGCCACGTGAACGGGCAGGACCACCTTGATCTTCTGGGTCTCGAGGACCCGCTCCAGCTGGTCGAGGTCGAGGTTGGCACTGTCGGACCGGCAGTCGATGAAGACGGGATCGGCCCCCAGGTAGCGGACCACCTCGGCCGTGGCGGTGAAGGTGTAGTCGGGGACGGCGCACCGGTCTCCAGGGCCAACGCCCAAGGCCTCGAGGGCCAGATGGAGGCCCGCCGTGGCGCTGTTGACCGCCAGGGCGTGGGGAACGGCGCAGTAGGCCGCAAACTCCGCCTCGAAGGCCGCCGTGACCTTGCCGGTGGTCAGCCATCCTGACCGCATCACCTCGAGGACGGCGGCTTCCTCTTCAGGACCCAGAACGGGTCGAGAGAAGGGGATGAAGTCTGGAGTTGGTAGGTTCATAGATGGTCCCCCCGAGCCATATTCTAGCGGAATGAGGCGATCCTGAAAAGCAAGGATGATCGGCCTTCCTCGGGGCCGTCCCCCTGATTCGGCCCCCAATGGCGAAAGGCTGGAAGTTCGTTAATACGGATAATTTTCTGAAAGCAGAAAAAAACCAGAATTTAAATTGGCAAAATGCCAAGATCGTGGAATAATAATCGTCAAATGGACGAGATTGACAGAAGTCTCTTGGAGCTACTCCAAGCCAACGCCAAGGCGTCGAACGCGGAACTCGCCGAGGCCGTCGGCCTCACCGTTTCTTCGGTCTTCGAGAGGGTGAAGAAGCTGGAGCATCGGGGAATCATCACGGGGTACACCGCCAAGGTTGATCCCGCCCGGGTGGGAAAGGATCTGCTGGCGTTCGTCCGGCTGAGCTTTGCCGACACCCAGGGGAACGTGCGGGACGGTCTGGAAAGGCTCCGGGACGTGTGTCAGCGGGAGCCGGACATCCTGGAATGCCACGACGTGGCCGGGGAGGATTGCATCGTCCTGAAGATCCGGAGCCGGGGGACGTCGGAGCTGCAACGTCTCCTGGGCGAGCTCAAGGACTGCGTTCCTGTCTCGCGCTCGGTGACGAGCATCGTGCTGGAAACTCTGAAGGAAAGTTCCGCCATCCGGCCTGGGCCGGAGGCGGAGCGTTAAGGAGCCCGATTTGCCAAGAGGAGATTTCCTGTGAAACCCGTAGATATCGTGCTGCTGCTGACCCTCTCGGCCATCTGGGGGGCGTCCTTCCTCTTCATGCGCTTCTTGGCGCCCCTCATCGGCCCCCTGGTCACGGCCGACCTGCGCATCCTGATCGCCGGGGTGGTCCTGAGCCTGGCCTTTGCGGTCCTCGGGCCTCGGCTCCAATGGGGTTCCCGCTGGCGGCCCTACCTGGTCGTGGGAGTCCTGAACTCGGCCATCCCGGGGGCCCTGTATTCCTTCGCGGCCCTGTCCCTCTCGGCTTCGGCCGAGTCGGTTCTCAACGCCCTTTCTCCGTGCTTCGGGGCCGTGTTTGCCGCGATCTGGCTAGCCGAGAGGTTGACGTTCCGCAAGGTCGTGGGCCTGGTCCTGGGCGTGGCCGGGGTGGCGGCCGTCAGCGGCGTGGGTACCGAAGATCTGGCAGGAGATCGACTGGTGGCGGTGTTGGCCTGCGTAACCGCGACGGCGTGCTACGGGCTGGCGGGGGTGTATTTGAAGCGAAGAACCTCGGGCATCGAGCCCAAGGCCATGGCCGCGGGAAGCCAGCTCCTCGGGGGTCTGGTCCTCCTGCCGTCGCTGGCGTTGCCGCCTCCGGCCCAGGCCCTGCTCGATCCGCTGGTGGCGGGGACCGTCGTGGTCTTCTCGCTCCTGTGCAGCGCCGTGGCCTACTTGATCTTCTATCGGCTGGTGGCGTCGGTGGGGCCCACCAAGACCCTGACCGTCACCTTCCTCATCCCCGTTTTCGGCATCCTCTGGGGAGCCCTCCTCTTCCATGAAACGATCGGGGCGGCCACCATCGCTGGGTCCCTGTTCATCCTCGGCGGCACGGCCCTCGTGACCCTTTCGGGAAAGCCAAGACCGAAGACCGTCAGATAGCACTGCGGTCAGAAGCTCCCTATAACAAAGTGGTGCGGCGGGATAGCAGGATTCTCAAGATGGACAGGATAAGTTCCGGCTCAATTGCCGCTCGCTGAAGTCAAAAAGTCCTAGCAGATGGCGAGCGAAGCGAAGCCTTTGTAGTTCTGGGCGAAGGAGATCGTCATCTTGGCAAAGTCGAGAGAGTGCACGGAGCGCAGTCGTACTGTGTGTACGACGAGCACCGCACGCGACCGAGACGAAGCCAAAATGGCGAGATCCAAGCCCCAACTATTTCGGGGATTCCCACATTAGTACTCGGGTTCGTTTTTGTCTTCGAGGGTCGGACACCAGGCCCGGAGCACCGTCCGCAGGTGCTGGCGGTTGCGGTACCGGCCCGGCTGGTGGGGGTCGAAGAAGCAGATGGGGCTCAGGAGGGACAGGAACGGCCGGATGTCCCGGGCCGGAGTGGGTCTGACCACCCGG
>JAHFSN010000336.1 GCA_023265735.1 Spirochaetaceae bacterium
ATCTGGACAGCGCCCAACGCGCCCTTCGTCTGTCTGGAGCCCTGGTGCGGCATCGCCGATTCGGTGGCCGCCACGGGCAAACTCGAGGAGAAAGAGGGGATCAACCGCCTGGTTCCTGGGGAGGTGTTCACCCGCAGCTTCGCGGTCACCGTTGAAGGCTAGGATCTTGCGATTCTGGCGTCGTCTCGCGGCGGTCTGCGGTGCTCGCCGTACAAGTGTACGGCTGCGCTCCTCGCCTTGCTCGACTTAGCCAGAATCGCAATCTCCGTCGCCTTCGCCTGGTTGGTGGCCGGGGGGCTTTGCTTCGCTCGCCCTTGGCTGTAACGGTGGGGGTGTTGGGGGGCTTTGCTTCGCTCGCCCTGGGGGGGGCGGCGCGGATTTAGACTTGGTGGGCCTTGGCCAGGGACCTGAGAAGGTTGGCGAGGGCCCTTTGGTCCGGTTCGGAGAGGACGGACAGCCAGAGGCGCTCGGTCTCGAGGTGCGAGGGCATGGCTTGGTCGATCCGCTCCCGGCCAGCGTCGGTCAGGCGGACCAAGACCCCCCGGCGGTCCTGGGGATCTGGTTCCCGGGTCACGAGACCCTCCTGTTCGAGCAGATCGATCCGGTGGGTCATGGCCCCCGACGACAGCATCATCTGCCCCTGCAGTTCGGTGGGGTTGAGGACGAAGGGAGGTCCTTGGCGCCTCAGGGTCGCCAGGACGTCGTAGCGTCCCCCCTGAAGCCCAAACCGCGCCTGGTTGGCTTCGATGCGGGCCTCGACGTCTCGGGTCAGCCGTGACAGCCGGCCCACGACGCCGATAGGCGACGCCTCCAGGTCGGGGCGCTCCCGGGCCCACTGGGCCAGGATCACGGAAACGTGGTCATCCATAGGTTCACCATAGACGAGGTTCTCCCTCTTGCCAACGAGGGATCGCCTAAGTATCTTTACATCAAGATACTTTACGTCGAGGTAAAAGATGAACCTTGTCTGGACGGCCCTGGCGCCCCTGCTGTGGGGGACCAGCTACCTGGTCACCACCGAATACCTGCCCCCCCACCGTCCCCTGTTCTCGGCGGTGGTCCGGATGCTTCCGGCGGGGCTGCTCTTTGTGGCCGCGGGGCGCTGGGTCCCCGATGGGCGGTGGCTGCTGAAGCTCGTGGTCCTCGGTTTGCTCAACTTTGGGGTCTTCTTTGTTCTCCTCTTCTGGGCCGCGTACCGGGTGGCCGGCGGGGTGGGCGCCACCATCGGAGGGATAGGGCCCCTGCTCTTCGCTGCCCTGGCGTGGCCCCTCCTCGGCCAGAAGCCCCGTCGGCTCACCCTCGCCGCCGGCTTCGTCGGGTGCCTGGGGGTGGCTCTCTTGGTCTGGGGCCCAGGGGCCCAGGTCGACCCGGCCGGGGCCCTGGCCGTGGTGGTGGCGGTCTTCTGCATGGCCCTGGGCGGGGTCTTGGCCAAGAGGTGGGGCCGGCCCGCCTCGCTGTGGGGGTACGTGGGCTGGCAGATGCTGACGGCCAGCGTGGTGGTGGGGGCGGTCTGTCTGCCCTGGGAGGGAATTCCGACCTTGACCTGGACCAACGTCTGGGCCTTCGGGTACCTGGGGTTCCTGGGGACGGGACTGGCCTACGCCCTTTGGTTCCGCGGAATCGAAAAGGTGGGGGTCTCGGTTTCCTTCCTGGCGCTGCTGAGCCCCCTGGTGGCCGCTGGGTTGGGGTACCTGGTTTTGGGCCAAGGGCTGTCCCTCGCTCAAACCCTGGGGGCCGTCGTCATCCTGGGCAGCCTCGTCGCCGGTCAGGTCGGAGGGCGGCCTAGACGCGGATGAGGTCCAGAAGCCGCTCGTGAGCCGCGGCGCGTTCCTGGGGCGAGGTCAGGAACACATGGTCGAGACCGGGGAGGAGCACGTACCGATGGTGGGGGACGAGCCGACGATACCTGGCCCGGTTCCAGGCCTGGTCGACGACTTGATCCTGGTCCCCCGAAACGATGGTGAGGGGAAGGTTCAAGGAGGGGCGGTCATCGAGCCGGCGGAGCCACTGGCGAAGAACCGTGAACCAGTGAACCGTGGCCGCCGTTCCGTCGAGGTAGCCGTCGGTGCCCAGTTGGGAGGGCACCTCTCGGAGGGCCCACCCCGCGACCTTCTCTCCGACCACGAGCCATTTGTGCCAAAGGACTCTCAGAAGCGGAGCGCAGAAGATCACCTGATCGGGGACGGGGACGTCCGGCTGCCAGAGGGCCTCGAGGCTGGCCGCCGTGCCCAGGGAATGGGCCAGCAGCACGACGGGGCCGGGCAGGTTCTGGGCATGGAACCAACCCAGCCAGGAACGGACGGCCCTGCCGTAGTCGTCAAACGTATCGATGTCGGCCCTGACGCCCGTGGAGAGCCCGTGTCCCGGGAGGTCTACGGTAACAACGGTCCATCCCTGGCCCGTGAGGAGCGAGAAGGTGTAGGCGAAATCCGCCGCGTGGGCTAGGTAACCGTGGACGAATAGGACGACGCCCCGGGAGGGTCCGGCCGGGGAAAACACGTTGATCCCCAGGCGTTCCGCGGTGTTCCCGTGGACCCAGGGGATGGTTCCGGCCTGGTGCCACACGGTCTGCGGCCCCCAGGTGCCCAGGGACAGAAGTCTTGCTCGGTACTCGGTCAGGGCGGGACCCACCGGAGGGAGGAACGAAGCCCGCGCCGGAAGTTCCGGGGGCTTTCTCCACCAGCCGGGGCCCGTAAAGTCCTCCAGTTCGTTCTGAAGCGCCTTTCGTGGGGATTCACCGTTCCCCCTGGGCATCACTCCGAAGACCAGCCCAAGGGCACCAGGGGAATTGCGACGCTGCATTCCCCCTTATAGGCGAAATGGCCCTCCGCGAACAGCCCTGTGCTCCATCATACCTATACTCACTTGACAAGATTGAGAATTGTTCTTATACCTGAGTGACTAAGTTTAGTATTACCCGTGAGCCAGAGGAGGGCGCCGTGTCCCGTTACCGACCCAACCAACGCCCCGCCGCTGTGACGGGATCCGACTGCTGTCGGTAGCCCCTCGCCGCCGCCCATATTCTCCCCAAGGAGCTCTCCATGAAAAAGACTTTGTTCTTGGCGCTGGCCTTTGTGCTGGCCCTCGTCCCCGGGCTGTTTGCCCAATCCAAGGCCGACATCAGCCTTCTGAACGTCAGCTATGACCCCACGCGCGAACTATATCAGCAGTACAATAAGCTGTTTTCCGACTACTACAAGAAGAAAACGGGCAAGACCGTGGAGATTAAACAATCCCACGGAGGTTCGGGGGCCCAGGCCCGGTCCGTCATCGAAGGCCTCGACGCCGACGTGGTGACCCTGGCCCTGGCCTGGGACATCGATGCCATCGCCGACAAGGGCCTCTTGACCGCCGATTGGCAGAAGAAGCTTCCCCAAAACGCTACCCCCTACACCTCGACCATCGTGTTTCTGGTCCGCAAGGGCAATCCGAAGAACCTGAAGACCTGGGAGGACCTCGTGAAGCCCGGCGTGGGCGTGATCACCCCCAATCCCAAGACCTCGGGGGGGGCCAGGTGGGCCTTCCTGGCGGCCTACGGGGCCGAATGGCGGAAGACCAAGGACGAGGCCAAGGCCAAGGACTACATCGCCATGCTCTAC
>JAHFSN010000337.1:0-2510 GCA_023265735.1 Spirochaetaceae bacterium
AAAAAGACGACGGATGATGAATTGGGCCATGGGAACCTCGGGAAAAACACAGCTGCAGGAAAAAGGAACCGGGACCACAGTCCCGGTTCGCATCTCCCAAAAGGATCCTATTTCTTCTTGAATCCAACCCAGCTGTGGAACCCGAGCGGGGTGTCGTACCAGCCCGTCCACTTGGTCAGGTCAATCAGGTCGAGGTTGACGTAGAAGTACAGGGGCGCCACGGCCTGGTCCTGGGTGATCATGATCTCTTCGGCGTCGTGCATGGTCTTGTACCGAGCGGGGCCGTCGGGCATGGAGGTCGCCTGCACGACCAGGGCGTCGTACTTCTTGTTCGCGTAGAGACCATCGTTGTTTCCCGAGCCGATCTTGAACATGTCGAGGTAGGTGTTGGGGTCCTGGTAGTCGCCGTTCCAGCCCGCCCTCGTGATAACAAAGTCGTGCTGATTGCTGCGGACGTCGAGGAAGGTCTTCCATTCGATGTTCTGGAGTTCAATGTCGATTCCCAGCACCGTCTTCCACTTCTGCTGGACCCACTCGGCGATCATCTTGTGCCGGGGATTGGTGTTGTAGATCACGGTGATCTTCGGGAAACCCTTTCCGTCGGGGTAGCCGGCCTGGGCCAGCAGCTTCTTGGCAGCCACCGGGTCAAACGCATTGCCCTTGGCCGGAGTGTAGCCGGGCATCACGGGGACCATGGATTGGGCGGCGATTTCCCCGCTCTTGGTCACCTTGCTGACCAGCTCCTCGGTGTCGAGGGCCATGGTCAGGGCCTTGCGAACCCGCACATCGTCGACGGGCTTCTTGGTCACGTTGAAAATGTAGTAGTAGGTCGCCACCTGGGGACTGCGGTGAAAGTCTTTGCGAAGCTTAACTTCGTCGATGTTGGTCGTAGGGAAGCTCTGGTTGTTCATCCAGTCGATTTCCCCATTCTTGTACTTCTGGAAGCCGGTCACGGTGTCCTCGATGGGCAGGTAGGTGACGGTGTCCACAAAAATGTTCTTGGCGTCCCAGTACTTGGGGTTCTTGGTTACCACCAGGCGCTCCTGGGGCTTCCATTCCTTCAGCACGAAGGGACCGTTGCTCACGAAGTTCTCGACCTTGATCCAGTCCTTGCCATACTTGTTGATCACGTGCATGGGGAGGACGTTGAAGATCTGGTGCATGAGAGTGTTGATGAAGTAGGGAACGGGACCGACGAGGGTGACCTGAAAGGTCTTGTCGTCGAGGGCCTTGACGCCCACATCCTCCCGCTTCCCCTTGCCAGAGTTGAAGGCTTCGGCGCCCTTGACCACGCCGGTCATCATGTAGGCGTACTCGCTGGCCGTGGCGGGGTCGATGGCCCGGATCCACGAGTCCGCGAAGGTCTGGGCCACCACAGGGGTGCCGTCAGACCAGACGGACTTTCTCAGCTTGAAGGTATACACGGTCTTGTCCGCGCTGACGGTCCAGCTCTCGGCCAGACCCGGCATCCCCAGACCCGTCTTGGGGTCGTAGCGGAGCAGTCCCTCGAACAGGGCCATGTTGATGTAGGCCTCGGGAACGCCCTGGATCAACGAGGGGTCGATGGATTGGGGCTCAGCCGCATTGTCGATGATGATGGATGTCTCGGCGAACGCGCCCCAAGACAAAGAGGCCAGCATTAGGGTCCAGAAAATCTTTTTCATGGTTCCTCCTCTGAAGTCGAAAATATCGTGTATCCTGCGCCTCGAATGGGTCAGTTGTCAACTATCTCCGGAACCTTCGCCCTTGCCCGCTGGATCGGAATTCGATACGCTGGTCGGGAAATCTCGGAAAATGCCGAGCCAGCCTCGATCTGGAGAGCTGGTCAGGAGTCTTCATGTCTCACGATTTGACCAGGGGAACCTGGTTCACCGCCCTCAGCTATGTGCTGTGGGGCCTCCTCCCCCTCTACTGGAAAGCCCTTTCCCAAGTGGACGCCTCCATCGTCCTGGCCCATCGAATCCTCTGGGCCCTGGTCTTCACCACGTCGCTGGTCCTCATCCTCCGGCTTCTCCCCGAAGTCCGAAGCGTGTTCAGCAACAAGAGCAAGGTGATCCGCATGATCGGGGCTGCGGGTCTCATCAGCTTCAACTGGTGGCTGTACATCTGGGCGATTACGTCGGGCCACGTGGTGGAAACGGCCCTGGGCTACTACATCAATCCCCTGATCAGCGTGCTCCTGGGTCTCATCTTCCTGAGAGAAAAGCTGACGAGAATCCAGATGGTCGCCTTCTCCCTGGCGGCCGTGGGCGTCGTGATCATGGCCGTGGGGGTCGAACGAGTCCCGTTCATTGCCCTGGGATTGGCCCTCAGTTTCGGCTTCTACGGCCTCCTCAAGAAGAAGGCCTCGGTCAGCTCCCTGGCCAGCCTCCAGCTGGAAACGCTCTTCAGCCTCCCTCTAGCCGTTCTGCTGCTCCTGCCTTCGCCGGGCTTTTTCGGCTCGGCCTCCCCTGGCACCTGGCAAATCGTGCTTCTGATTGTGGCGGGACCAGTCACTGCCCTCCCGCTCT
>JAHFSN010000337.1:2520-3590 GCA_023265735.1 Spirochaetaceae bacterium
CGGGTTTCTCCAGTACATCTCCCCCACCATCAACCTCAGTTTGGGCCTCTTCGTATTCCACGAGTCCTTTGGTCCGTGGCAGGCGGGGGCCTTTGCGCTGACCTGGATTGCCCTGGTCCTCCTCACCTACGATACCCTTCGCAAACGTCCCGCCGTGGAGCCCGCTCCTTGAGAGGCTTGTTGGCGGGCCTCGCCGCCGCTGCCATTTGGGGGGCCATGTTTGTGGTCAGCAAGGCGGTTCTCCCGGTGGTTCCGCCGTTCACCCTTCTGACCCTTCGGCTCCTGTTGGGGTCCGCGGCCCTGGGAGCCGTGTATTTCTGGGTGCGAAGCCGGAGTCCCCGTCCGTCCCGGCGCGGCACCCGGGCCTGGGTGGGAGTGGGCCTGGCGGGACTGGTGGGGTACGGAATTTCCCTGGGCCTTCAGTTCCTCGGGACCGACCTGAGCACGGCCAGCAACGCGTCCCTGGTCACCTGCGCGACCCCCGTGTTCGTGGCCCTCTTTGCGGCTCCGGTCCTGGGCCAGAAGATCAGCCCCCGATCCTGGGGGGCCCTGGCCCTGGCGACCGCGGGAGTCCTGGCCGTGGTGGGATGGGGCTCGTTCAGCCCCGCGAACTTTTGGGGCAACCTCCTGCTGGTGGGGGCCGCCCTGACCTGGGCGCTCTATTCGATCCTCACGGCCCGGGCGGCCCGGGGCCTCGACCTGACCCTGGCCAGCCTGGTGGGCTTCTGGGGCGGCCTGCCGGTCAGCTTGACCGGAGCCGCCTGGGAACTCTCGACCCGGGGCGTGGGACCCATCGATGGGCCTATCGTTGCCGGTATCCTGTTTCTCGGCATCGTGAGCACGGCCCTAGCCATGCTGCTGTGGAACTATGCGTTCCGGGTGCTGCCCGCCTCGACGGCGGGGCTGACGTTCTTCGCCCAACCGGTTACGGGTACCCTGCTGGGCACCCTTTTCCTGGGAGAATCCCCAGGCATCCTCTTCTACCTCGGGGCCGTCCTCATTGCAGGGGCCCTGTTCCTAGGACGAAAATGACAAACAATGATGTTCTGCGGCGCCTCCGCTATGCTTTT
>JAHFSN010000338.1 GCA_023265735.1 Spirochaetaceae bacterium
GTGCCAGTCCTGAAAAAACTGATGCAGGAGCCGGACCAGGGCGTCCGGTTCACCGCCGAGGAGAGCCTGTGCCTCATCGGCGTCAAGTTTGGCACCGACCGGGACGCCAAGTTGGCCCTCATCCATCGGCTGGGAGAGCTGCGCAGCCTCCGGGCCGAGTCCGTCCTCGACGACCTGCGGGACGCGGAGAAGGACGCGGTGACCCAGGGGGCCCTCGACGCCTCGATTGCCCAGATCCGGTCGTACGAGGGGTGGGTCAGCGCCTTCGACATCCTCAAGTCGTCGCTGTCCAGCGGGTCCATCCTCATCCTGATGGCCATGGGCCTGGCCATCACCTTCGGGATGATGGGGGTCATCAACATGGCCCACGGTGAGATGATGATGATCGGCGCCTACACCACGTACTGCGTGCAGCTGATCTTCGGCCATACCGCCGAGCACCCGGCGCCCGAGTTCTTCCTGGTGGCCCTTCCGCTGTCGTTTTTGGTGGCGGCCCTGGTGGGGGGACTCATCGAGGGCCTGGTGGTCCGGCACCTGTACAAGAAACCCATCGAGAGCCTGCTGGCTACCTACGGCGTCAGCCTCATCCTTACCCAGGTGGTGAGGCTCATCTTCGGCGACAACCGGGCGACCAACACCCCCGACTGGCTCCAGGGCGCCGTGGAGGTGGCCCAGGGCATGGAGATCCCCGTGAACCGGTTCTTCATCCTGCTGGTGGCCGTCTTCTGCGTCCTCCTCGTCCTGTTCCTGTTCAAGTATACCAAGGTGGGACTAAACATGAAGGCCACCATGCAGAACCGTGACATGGCGGCGTCCATGGGGATCAACACCCGGTGGGTGGACAGCTTCACCTTCATGCTGGGGTCGGGGATCGCCGGGATCGCCGGGTACGCCCTGACCACCGTGGGGGGAATTACTCCTGACATGGGAAAGAACTACATCGTCGACTCGTTCCTCATCGTGGTCACCGGCGGTACGGGCAGCATCGCCGGGGTGGTGGTCAGCGGGGCCGGCATCGGGCTGCTCAACAAGTTCCTGGAGGGAACCCTCCTGGGGACGGTGTGGGCCAAGATCGCGGTGCTGGGGCTGGTCATGACGTTTATCCAATTCAAACCGTCGGGGATCTTCGCCCCCAAAGGCAGGCTGGCCGATGATTAAGCCGCAGTTTCCCTCCCGCACCGTGTCCACCGCCGTCCTGCTGGCCTTGGGAGGGGTGGTCCTTCCCGTCCTGAGCCTAGTGGGCCTCGTGTCACCGGAACTGATGAACATGCTGGGCCGGTACCTGGCCTTCGCCATTGTGGCCCTGGGCCTGGACCTGATCTGGGGGTACACCGGCATCCTCAGTTTGTCCCAGTCGTTCTTCTTCGCCCTGGGCGGCTACGGCATGGGCATCTACCTGTGCTTCCAGGGCACCCTCTTCAACGGGATTCCCGAGGCGTTGTACGTGGTCTACCCCTACGCCGTGGGGGAGGCCAAGGGGCACGAAGTCCTCCCCTGGGCCTGGGTCCCCTTCCAGAACTTTGGTCTGGCCGTGCTGTTGTGCCTGGCGGTTCCAGCCCTCATCGCCGGCCTGGTCGGGTTTGTGGGATTCTTCAGCCGGGTGAAGGGCGTGTACTTCTCCATCCTCAGCCAGGCCCTCACGGTGGCGGCCGTCCTCTTCTTCAGCAAGAACGAGATGAAGTTCGGGGGGACCAACGGCCTCACCCACTTCAAGACCATCCTCGGGCTCGACCTGTCGGCCCCCACCACCAAGGTGATCCTCTACGTGGTGACCTTCTTCGCCCTGGTCGGGGTGTTCTACCTGTCCCGGAGCATCATTCGGACCCGGTTCGGGCGGGTGCTGGTAGCCATCCGCGATTCGGAAAAGACCCTGCGGTTCTCGGGGTACAAACCCTACCTGTTCAAGACGGCCATCTTCGCCTTCGCGGGCCTCTTGGCGGGCTTGGGGGGCATGCTCTACACGCCCCAGGCCAACATCATCACCCCGTCGTACATGGACGCCAAGTGGTCCATCCTCATGGTGGTCTGGGTGGCCGTGGGCGGCCGGGGCAGCCTGACCGGCGCGGTCCTCGGGGCCCTGGGGGTGAACCTCCTCTACAACGCCCTCACATCCCAGTGGTCCGTGGGCTTCTTCACGTGGAGCCCCGACTACTGGCCCATCGTGTTGGGCCTGCTGTTCATCGTCATCGTGCTGAAGTTCCCCGGCGGCCTCCAGAGCCTGTGGGCCCAGGTGACCGAGCGGGTGCAGAAAAGGAGAGCGCCGTGACCACCCTCACTCCCCTGGAACGGTACAAGACCGAGAACCCCGAATACGGGGCCTGGTCCGACAAGTACCTCCTCTTTTTGTACGGGATCACCGCCGTGTTTGACGGCTTCAAGGCCCTGGACCTCTCGGCCCTGGCCATCGAGCACAACGAGCTGCGGGTGGTCATTGGCCCCAACGGCGCCGGCAAATCGACCATGTGCGACGTGATCACCGGCAAGACCCGGCCCGCCACCGGCAAGGTGTGGTTCGACGACCAGGACATCACCAAGCTCGACGACGCCGACATCGCGACCCGGGGCATCGGCCGCAAGTTCCAGACCCCCACGGTGTTCGACAGCCTCACCGTGTACCAGAACATGGAGCTGTCCCTCCCCGGGGGCCGGAGCCCCTGGTGGACCCTGAGGGTCAAGGAGCAGCCCCGGGAACGCGACCGCATCATGGACATCCTGGAGCGCGTCCACCTGGGCGACACGATCCACCGGGAGGCCCGGTACCTGAGTCATGGCCAGCGGCAGTGGCTGGCCATCAGCTGCCTCATCCTCTCGGAGCCCAAGCTGCTTCTAGTGGACGAGCCGGCGGCAGGACTCACCGACGCGGAAACCGAGCTGACCGGCGAGCTCCTCTTGGAACTGAAGAAGAACCACACCCTCATCGTCATCGAGCACGACATGGACTTTGTCCGGCAGCTCAACTCCACGGTCACGGTGCTGTGCGAGGGCAAGGCCATCGCCGAAGGGTCCCTGGACGAGGTGAAACAGAACGAGGAAGTCATCGAGGCGTACCTTGGGAGGTAGCCATGCTGAAGGTTGAGAATCTCTCGGTCTCGTACGGCGCTGTCGAAGCCCTGTCGGGGGTCAGCTTCTCGCTGGAACCCGGGTCGGTGCTGGCCGTCATGGGCCGCAATGGGGTGGGGAAGACCACCCTGATGAAGAGCCTGGTGGGTCTCCTGAAGGCCCGGACCGGGGAGGTGTACTACGAGGGAGCCCCCCTGGGTCACCTGCCGGCCTACCACCGGGTCCGCAGGGGAATAGGCTACGTGCCCCAGGGCCGCCAGATCTTCCCCAAGCTCACCGTGGAGGAGAACCTCATGACGGGCCAGCGCCGCAGCGGTCAGCCCATCCCCGCCGAGATCTACGAGCACTTCCCCGTGCTCAAGGAGATGCGCCACCGCCGGGGCGGCGACCTGTCGGGGGGCCAGCAGCAGCAGCTGGCCATCGGCCGGGCCCTGGTGACCAACCCGAAACTCCTCATCCTGGATGAACCCACCGAGGGCATCCAACCCAACATCATCCAGCGGATCGGCGAGGTGCTC
>JAHFSN010000339.1 GCA_023265735.1 Spirochaetaceae bacterium
ACCGTCAGCTTCACCTTCGCCCTCGGATCGGCCTTGGCCGGGGCCGGTGGACTGCTGTACATCCTGAATTTTCCCCAGCTCGATACCTACATGGGGATCATGCCTGGGCTGAAGGCCTTCGTGGCCGCCGTTCTGGGCGGCATCGGTTCCATCCCCGGGGCCATGGTTGGAGGGCTCATTCTGGGTTTGGCCGAGACCTTCACCGCGGGATTCATTTCTTCCGACCTGACGGGCGACGTAGTCTTCGGCATCCTCATCATCATCCTCATGTTCAAACCCTCGGGTATCCTCGGCGTCCACACCAAGGAGAAGGTCTGAGATGCGCATCCTGAAGAACTTCAGCTTCCTTTTGGCCGTGAGCGCCGTCCTCTTCGGAGTGATCGAGGCCCTCATCATCCTGGGTATCGTCGACGACTACTCGTTGCAGATCATCTGCGCCGCCGGCATCAACATCATGGTGGCCCTGAGTCTCAACTTGATTTCGGGATTCACAGGCCAGTTGGCCCTGGGCCACGCCGGCTTCCTGGCCATGGGGGCCTATTCCACCGGCATCCTGTTGCTGGCCCAGGTTCCTTTCCCCCTGGCCATCCTTCTGGGGGCCCTCCTGACGGCCCTCCTGGGATTCCTCATCGGTTTCCCCGCCCTGCGGCTTCGGGGCGACTACCTCGCCATCGTGACCCTGGGTGTGGGCGAGATCATCCGCGTTCTCATCATCAATCTCGGTGGCCTGACCGGCGGTTCGGCGGGACTCCGCAACATCCCCGGCTACGCCCAGAACATTATGGTGAATAACCCGGCCGCGTTCCTCTGGATCTTTCCTGCGGTGGCCATCGCCCTGGCCCTGGTCGCCAACCTCATCCAGTCGTCCCAGGGACGGGTCCTCGTCTCGATTCGGGAGGACGAGGTGGCCAGCCAGGCCATGGGCGTGAACATCTTCGGCATGAAGCTGATGAGTTTCACGGTCTCGGCGTTCATCGCCGGCTTGGCGGGGGCCCTCTACGCGCCCTTCATCGGTTACCTGGCGCCGGGAGGGTTTGACTTCCTCCGGTCTGTGTTCTTCGTGATCATTGTCGTTCTGGGGGGCATGGGGAGCCTGACGGGCACTATCCTCTCGGGACTGGGCCTCACCTTCCTCCAGGAGGCCCTGCGCACCAACGCCAAGGACTGGAGCCAGGCGGTGGCCGGCCTCTTCGGGAGTCCGACTGGTGGCACCCTCGACCTCGTCCCCATGAGCCAGGTGCTCTTTGGCCTCGTCCTGGTGCTGCTTATGATCTTCCGACCCGAGGGGTTGCTGGGGTCCTACGAGTTCCGAATGACGAAACTTCTGCGCCGAGGTCAGAAATGACACCCATCCTCTCCGTTCGAAACCTCCTTATGCAGTTTGGGGGCCTCCGGGCCGTCAGCGATTTCGACCTTGATCTCTTCTCGGGGGAACTTGTGGGCCTCATTGGTCCCAATGGAGCCGGGAAGACCACCGTCTTCAACATGCTCACGGGAGTCTATGTCCCGACCCAAGGGACCATTCAACTGGCCAATCCCCGGGGAGAGCTTGAGAACATCGCGGGCCTCGCGCCCCACAAGATCACCCGAAAGGGAGTCGCCCGAACCTTCCAGAACATCCGTCTGTTCAAGAGCATGACGGTGTGGGAGAACGTTTCGATTGCCCGGCATTCCCAGGTTCCCTATTCCCTGGCTCAGTCCTTTCTGCGGCTGCCCCCCTTCGGTAGGGCCGAGGCCCAGCTCCGCCAGGAAATCCAGGATCTTCTGGCCATCTTCAAGATCGACCACAAGGCCGACTGGCGGGCCTCCAATCTGCCCTACGGCGAGCAGCGGAAGCTCGAAATCGTCCGGGCCCTGGCCGCCAAACCCAGCGTTCTCCTGCTGGACGAACCCGCCGCCGGCATGAACCCTCAAGAGACCCTCGAACTGATGGACTTGATTCGCTTCGTGAAGGAACGTTTCCAGCTGACCGTCCTCCTCATCGAGCACGACATGAACCTCGTCATGGGGATCTGCGAACGTCTGCTGGTGCTGGACTACGGCAAGACCATCGCCAAGGGGCTCCCCGCCGAAATTCGGGCCAATCCGGTGGTCATCAAAGCCTATCTCGGGGAGGACGCCGTCCATGCTTGAAGTGAAGGACCTGAACGTCTACTACGGAGCCATCCATGCCCTGAAAGGCGTGAATTTCGAGGTCAAGCAGGGGGAGATCGTCTCCCTCATCGGCGCCAACGGTGCCGGTAAGACCACCACGCTCCATAGCCTCTCCTCCCTCCTCAAACCCAAATCGGGCTCCATCCGTTTCCTCGACCGCGACATTACGGGACTGCAACCCGAAAAGATCGTCAAGGCGGGGCTCGTCCAGGTGCCCGAGGGGCGTCGTGTCTTCGCCAACCTCACCGTCCGTGACAACTTGATCTTGGGTGCCTTCACGAGGACCGACGCGGCCGGTATCGCCGCCGACCTCGAAAAGGTCTACGCGAGGTTCCCCCGGTTGAAGGAGCGGTCCCGACAAGTCTCGGGTACCCTTTCCGGGGGGGAACAGCAGATGCTGGCCATTGGCCGGGCCTTGATGGCCAGGCCCCAGCTTCTGCTCCTCGATGAGCCTTCCATGGGCCTGGCCCCCCTCCTGGTCCGTGAAATCTTCAGCATTATCGCCGAGATCAACCGGGACGGAACCACCATCCTGTTGGTCGAGCAGAACGCCCACATGGCCCTTGGGATCAGTCATCGCGCCTACGTCCTTGAGACGGGAAAATTCGTCCTCTCGGGGCCTTCGAAGGAACTCGCGGCCTCGCCCGAGGTCAGAAAGGCGTACCTCGGCGGCTGAGTCCCCCGGAATCTTCGCGGTGCCTGTTTGCGGCTCCGGGTTTTGGTTGTCGGGTGTGTTTTTGGGGATTAGAATGGGAATAGAACCCCAGGAGGCCCCGCCATGACCGTTGGACAGCGCATGACCAGAAACCCCATCACCGTGAAGCCTGACACCCCTGTGTCCGAGGCCCAGTACACCATGAGGAAGGAGAAGATCCACCGATTCCCCGTGGTCGACAAGGAGCAGAAGCTCAAGGGCATCGTGACCGAGAAAGACCTCCTCTACGCGGCTCCCTCGCCCGCCACGACCCTCGACGTGTACGAGATGAGCTACCTCCTTTCGAAACTGAAGGTGGACGAGGTCATGAGCACCGACTTAGTGACGGTCGCCGAAGACACGTCCATCGAGGAAGCCGCTCGGATCATGGTGGACAACAACATTGGAGGGCTTCCCGTCCTCAGGGAGGGAAAGCTCGTCGGCATCATCACCGAGTCGGATCTCTTCAAGGTGTTCCTGGAGATGTTTGCCTCCCGCCAGAAGGGTGTGCGGATGACCATGGTGGTCCCTGAGGAGAGGGGGGAACTCGCCAAGCTCGCGGGCGCGGTGTCCGCCATCGGCGGCAACATCGTCGCTTTAGGCACGTTTTTGGGAGACGATTCCTCCGAAACCCTTCTCACGATGAAGGTTCAGGACGTAAGCGTCGACGAACTGACCAAGGCCGTGGCTCCCCTCGTACAGAAGGTCGTCGACACGAGGGTGGTA
>JAHFSN010000340.1 GCA_023265735.1 Spirochaetaceae bacterium
GTCGCCGGGGCTGAGCATGAACTTGAAGATGAGCGCCGTGATGGTGATGGGAACCATCCAGGTGACCACCAGCAGCCCCCGGATGACCTGGCCGCCGGGAAACTTCTTCTGGAACAGCAGGGCCAGCACGAACCCCACGGTAAACTGCACCGCGATGCAGGCCACGGTGAACACCGCCGTGTTGGCCAGGGCCGTCCAGGTCAGGGGATCGCCCAGGACCTGGCCGTAGGTGTCCCACCCCACCCAGGGGTGCCGGGGCTGAGCAAAGGTCATGACGTTGATGTCCTGGAAACTCAGAATGAAGTTATTGACGATGGGGTACCCCACGAAGACGACCATGAAGAGGAGGGCCGGCAACGCGAACAGGTATCCCGGAAGATTCTGTCGGTATTTCATAAGGACAGCGTGGAGCGACCTCGCCAAACCCGACAGTCCCGTTTTTTTGACAGTAGTCAGTTTTTTTGTCGGAAGGCTCCAGAAATAGGGCTGTGTCTGCCGTGAACCAGGCGGGAGCGCCAGCTCCCGTTCCCTCGTGGAAAGACTAGTACCGGCTTCCCGGGTAGAGAGAATTGGAATGGGGCGCCGACGGAAAAAGGCCGGAGCGATCCCGCAGGAGCAGGGCTCAGCACAGCTGAGCCGCGACGAGGACTAGCGAAGGCCTTTTTCCGTCGTAGCGGGGCCCCATTCCGGGGCATAAGAATCTTGGGGGCACCTCGCTACGTCAAAAATCCTGACCAATGTCAAGAAAATGACCTTTGTCAGCCTCGGAAACCGGGTGGATCATCAAGCCAGTTTTGACCAGGAGGTTCTATGAAAACAATGTGGATGGCCCTCGCGATCGGCGTGCTGGGCTCCGCGGCGCTCTTTGCCGACGGAAAGACCAAGTTGACCCTTTGGAGTTACCAGGAAGGCGACAGCCCCAAGGTTCTGCAGCAGCTCATCGCGGA
The DNA here is from genome assembly GCA_023265735.1 of Spirochaetaceae bacterium. GTDB lineage: Bacteria > Spirochaetota > Spirochaetia > JABEVK01 > JABEVK01 > JAIFLN01. Next base: position 948 of record JAHFSN010000340.1, read on the forward strand.
ATTCAACGCCTCGCAGGACAAGGCGCAGGTGGTTTACGAGTACGTTCCCTTTGCCAACTTCAAGCAGAAGCTCACGGTTTCTGTGATGGCCCAGGAGATGGCCGACATCGTCATCATCGACAACCCGGACAACGCCGCCTACGCGGCCCTGGGGGCCTTTGTCGACGTCTCCGACCTCGTGTCGAAGTGGGAGGGAAAGGACAAATTCTACCCCGGCCCCTGGAAGTCCACCCAGTACAACGGCGGGCAGTACGGCATTCCTATCGACAGCAACTGTCTGGCCCTCTACTACGATAAGAACGCCTTGAAGGCCGCGGGTCTGAAGGTGCCGACCACCTGGGACGAGCTGAAGGCCGCCGCCAAGAAGCTGACCACGGGCAAGAGGTTCGGTCTGGCCATCTCGGCACCCAAGAACGAGGAAGGAACCTTCCAATACATCCCCTGGATCCTCTCCACCGGCGCCGACGTGACCAAGGTCAACACCCCGGCGGCCGTGAAGTCCCTCTCCTACCTCAGGGGCCTGGTCGTCGACAAGTCGATGAGCCCCGAGGTGATCAACTGGACCCAGGGCGACGTCCAGAAACAGTTCTCGGCCGGCAAGGCCGCCATGATGATCAACGGCCCCTGGAACATCGGCTCGGTGAAGCGCGACTCCCCCGACCTCGACTTCGGAGTGGCCCTGATTCCGCGCGACAAGCAGTACTCGTCCGTCCTGGGCGGCGAGAACATGGCCATCACCAAGACGGCCAACCGCGACCTGGCCTGGAGCTTCGTGAAGTGGTTCACCAGCAAGGAGATCGAGAACAAGTACAACTCCTTGACGGGCCAGTTCCCCTCGCGCAGTGACGCCATCGCCGTCAACGATGTCTGGACCAAGGACCCGATTCTGGCCGCCTTCCTCGAAGAGATGAAGTACGCCATGCCTCGGGGACCCCACCCCCGGTGGCCGGAGATCTCCAACGCCCTGTCCGAGGCCCTCCAGAAGGGACTCATTGGCGTGTCGGCGCCCCAGGCGGCCCTCGACGAGGCCCAGACCAAGGTCGCCAAAGTTCTGAACTAGTCCGCGAAATCTCTGCATAGCCCAGGGTCCGCCCTGGGCTTCTTTGCATCCACCCACAAGAGGAAGAGCATGTCCACATTGCGTCAAGAACAGCACCGCCTGGTCTGGGAGTACGACCACCAAACCCTCTGGATCGAGGCCTGGGGTTCCCAGGGTCTGAGGGTCAGGGCCACCTGCCTGGCCGAAATGTCGGCCCACGACTGGGCCCTTTTGAAACCTGCCCTGGGTACCCCCGAGATCCGCATCGCCGGGGACACGGCCACCATCCGCAACGGCCGGATCACGGCCACCATCCACGACCGGGGCCGGATCACCTTCACCGACCGAACGGGGAAGGTCCTCCTCGACGAGCGCTGGAGGAACCGGGAGATCGCTGGGCTCACCTACAACGCCACCAACGTGCCGGCCCGGGAGTTCAAGCCCTTGGCGGGCAGCACCTTCCAGATCACCCAGAGGTGGGAGGCCCAGGCCGACGAGAAGTTCTTCGGCATGGGGCAGTACCAAGACGGCCGGTTTGACCTGAAGGGCAGCCTCCTGGAGCTGGCCCAGAGGAACTCCCAGGCCAGCGTGCCCTTCCTGCTGTCGAGCCGGGGCTACGGGCTTCTGTGGAACAACCCCGCCGTGGGCCGGGCCACCCTGGGGACCAACTTCACCGAGTTCGTGGCCCAGACCTCGTCCCAATTGGACTACTGGGTCACCGCCGGTGACACCCCGGCCCAGATCGTCGAAGCTTACGCCGACGCCACCGGCAAGGTGCCCCCCATGCCCGACTTTGCCCTGGGGTTTTGGCAGTGCAAGCTGCGGTACAAGACCCAGGAGGAACTGCTGGGCGTGGCCCGGGAACACAAACGGCGCGGACTGCCCCTGTCGGTCATCGTGGCCGACTTCTTCCATTGGCCCACCCAGGGCGAGTGGAAGTTCGACCCCCGGTACTGGCCCGACCCCGAGGCCATGGTCCGGGAGCTGAAGTCCCTGGGCGTGGAACTGATGGTCTCCATTTGGCCCACGGTGGACAAGCGGAGCGAGAACTACGCCGAAATGCTCAGCCAAGGACTCCTCGTCCGGACCGAAGGCGGGGTCCGCACCAACTTCGAGTTCATGGGAAACACCGTCTTCTTCGACGCCACCAACCCCAAGGCCCGGGCGTACGTCTGGTCGAAGGCCAAAAAGAACTACTTTGACAAGGGCGTCCGGGTCTTCTGGCTCGACGAGGCCGAACCCGAGTACACGGTCTACGACTTCGACCAGTACCGCTACCACCTGGGCAGCAACATGGAGGTGGGGAATGCCTACCCCGTGGGGTACGCCCAGGCGTTCTACGAGGGTCTGAAGGCCAGCGGCGTCGACGACGTGGTGAACCTGGTGCGGTGCGCGTGGGCCGGGAGCCAGCGCTACGGGGCCCTGGTCTGGTCGGGGGACATCGACACCACCTTCGATTCCCTGCGCAACCAGTTTGCGGCGGGGCTCCACATGGGTCTGGCCGGCATTCCGTGGTGGACTACCGACATCGGCGGCTTCGGCGGCGGCGACCCCGACGACCCGGCCTACCGGGAACTCC
>JAHFSN010000341.1:0-1626 GCA_023265735.1 Spirochaetaceae bacterium
AGTACGCCTGCGGGCGTCGCGTCCCTTCGACTTCGCCAAAACGACGATCGTCGGCGCCCGATCTACAAAGGCTTCGCTTCGCTCGCCGCCTGTGGGACACGTTTTGGGGGCTTCGCTTCGCTCGCCCTGGGGAGGTGGCTGCCGGGGGAATGGGTGGGTTCTCGGCATCGCTTTGCTTGCCGGGGTGGGGTCGCTCCTTGAAGAGCGATTTTTGGAATTTATTTTTACCGTGGTAAAATATGTGGGCCTATGGCACCCTTGAATGGACAATGACGGACAAATATCTCCTATTTTGGTCATTTTTCTGGATTTTTTGAAATTTTAACATTTTTGTTGACAGATATTGGCATCCATGCATTGACGTTTTCTGGGAAAGGAGTACATTGAAAGAGAACCAAGGAGGTTCCCAATGAACACGCTTACCTTCAACCCGGCCGAGTTCGCCGGTGCCAGCGAAGAGGAACTGCTCCATCAGATCGAGGAGCATAAATACCTCGCCAACCAGACCATTCCGTTTGAAATTTCGCTGGAAGATGCCTTTGACTCCTGGAATCTGCTCGTCCACGGTCCCCTGTCCGAGGCCATTGCGGACAAAGGCCTGGAACGTGCGTTCCCCGGGGTCGCCAAGGGAGAGCTCTACCTGTGGGTGAGCCGCCACTGGCACTACATGAAGAAGAATGGACGCCCCGAGGCCACGGCCGACGAAGCCGTCCTGGATTTCGGCGCCAAGTTCGGTCACGGCGTCCTGACCCGGCTCGGGTACGCCTTGCGGCGGCTGGCCGCCTAATTTAGGCACGGTACACTTCCGGACTTCTTGAAAAGGCCTCTTCGGAGGCCTTTTCTTTTGTCCTCGCTACCGCTTTCCGACTTGGCTCAGGTACCGCGCAAAGGGATCCGCGGCCGGGTCGACCACCTCCCCGGGGCGCACCAAACACTTTTCCAATTCGTTCTTCCATCGTTCGGCCTTCTTGCCGAAGACGCCGATGAAGACCATTTCTACCGCGCGCCGGGGTCCCCGGGCAGGGGCAACCTTTCCTGCGAACTCGATCTTCTTCTTGGCACCGGCCAGGTGGAACTGCCAGCTGACCCGGGGTTGGGTGGCCAGGGTGAACCATCCCTTGGCACGCAGCAGTTCGGGCCGTTTCGTCGCAAAGTACTTGTAGAGTCTCTGGGGATGGAACGGCTGGTCCGACACCAACGAGAAGTTGACGATGCCGTACTCCACTGTCTCGGGGATGTGGGGTTTGGAGAGCTCCCGTTCCCAGGCGGGAAGGGTGAGAGACTTGTCCCAATCGAACCGCCCGGTGGCGAGGACCAAGGAGGGATCGACCCGGCCGTGCTCGGTCCAGACCAAAGCGGCCGATGGGTTCAGGGCCCGGAGCCGGCCCTCGATGGCCCGCCGGGTCCCCCGGCCCACCAGGTCTGACTTGTTGACCACGAGCACGTCGGCGAACTCGACCTGGTCCACCAGGAGGTCAACGATATTGCGCCGGTCCTCCAAGGGGGCGTCGGGGTCCCGGTCGTCGACCTTTTCGAGGGTGGCGAAGTCTTTGAGGAAGGTGGACGCGTCGACCACCGTCACCAAGGTGTCGATCCTGGCCACGTCGAGAACGGGAGTCCCGTCGG
>JAHFSN010000341.1:1680-3559 GCA_023265735.1 Spirochaetaceae bacterium
CAGCGGCTCAGAAACGCCTGTGCTCTCGATCAGCAGGTAATCCAGTTCCCCGAGCCGGGCCAGCCGCACGACCTGGGCAACGAGCTCGTCCCGGAGGGTGCAGCAAATGCAGCCGTTCGAAAGCTCGAGGAGATCCTGATCGGTGCGGACCACGAGGCCCGAGTCGACGTTGACGGCGCTCAGGTCGTTCACGATGACGCCGATTTTGAGGCCAGCCGCGTTGGTGAGAAGATGGTTAAGGAGGGTGGTCTTCCCCGAACCGAGGAAGCCAGACAGAAGAGTGATGGGTAATTTGTTGACCATTTTGGTAAGGTAATATAGCTCCAAATTTAGACTGAGTCAAAAATTGCGGCTTCTCAAGGTCGGAATCCTCCTCTACACTAATTCCGATGTTTGCCGCGAGTCTCCGCTCTACCCTGGTCCACCTCAGGTTGCCTTTCTCGTTCTTCCTGCTCCCGATCTTCCTCTTCGGAGTCCACGCGGCCCGGGCTGTGAATCCCCTCAAGGCCTGGTCGGCGTTCTTCATCATCCATTTCCTGCTTTACCCGGCCAGCCACGCGTTCAACACCTGGTACGACCGCGACGAGGGCGCGATCGGCGGCCTGGCTTCCCCTCCCCCGGTTCACGGGAGCCTGGCGTGGGCGGCGTGGATCCTCGATGTGCTGGCCCTGGCGGCCTCGTGGTTCCTGGGTTGGTTCTTCTTCGTGTGCATGGGGCTCTACACCCTGGGATCGAAGCTCTACAGCTGGAAGGTGACGAGGATCAAACGCCGCCCCGTTGCCGGCTGGATCGGCGTTGGCCTCGTCCAAGGGGCCCTGACGTTTGTGGCGGTGGCCCAGAGCATCTGCACGCCTCGGTCCTGGGAGGACCCCCACCTGTGGGCGAGTGTCCTGGCAGCGGCCCTCTTTCTGTGGGGCGTGTACCCCATGACGCAGATCTACCAGCACGAGGAAGACGCCCGGCACGGCGATCTGACCCTGAGCCGTCTGGTGGGAGTCCGGGGCACGTTCCTGATTTCGGGGGGCTTCCTCGCCGCGGCGGTGGGCCTTTTTGTGACGCTCTTCGTCCTCGAAGCGGGCTGGGGACGGGCGCTGTTGTTCGTGGGGCTCCAGACACCGACGCTGGTCTACTTTTTGTGGTGGGCCTGGGCGGTGTGGAAGGACCCGTCGCGGGCGGACTTTCGGCGGACCATGGGCCTCAACGTGCTGGCCTCGGGTCTGATGAACGTGTTCTTTTTGTTGGACTTTTGGCCGTAAGGGCTGAAACTAGAGAATAGCGAGGTGTGTTTATGGACGAAATGTCGTTAATCCTCTCCCGGATTCAATTCGCCATGTCGGCGGGGTACCACTTTATCTTCCCTCCGACCACGTTGGGTTTGTCCTTCTTTATCTTCCTGGCCGAGACCTTTCACCTGACGACCAAGAAGGAGGTCTATCGGAAGATCTCCTCCTTTGCCGTTCGAATCCTGACCTTGGTGTTTGCCCTCGGGGTCGCCACCGGCTTGCTGCTCCCCTTCATGTTCGGAATGAACTGGGCCGAGTTCGCCAAGCACGCCGGAGCCCTGTTCGGCGTCCAGCTGGCCGTCGAAGCCACCGTCGCCTTCACCTTGGAGTCGGTGTTCATCGGCGTGCTCTTCTTCGGACGCGGTAAGATCAGCGCCGTCTGGTTCTGGCTGGCCTCGTTCTTCGTCTTTTTCGGAAGCCACCTTTCGGGCTACATCATCATCGCCGCCAACAGCTGGATGCAGACCCCCGGCGGGTTCGCTATCGATCCGGCCACAGGACGAATGATCATGAGCGACTTCTGGGCGTTCAACTTCAACACGTCGGTGGGAATCCGGTTCGCCCACGTGGTGGCCGCCTCGTGGATGGTGGGATCG
>JAHFSN010000342.1 GCA_023265735.1 Spirochaetaceae bacterium
GTGATAGAACTCCCGGGCCTGGTCCAAGTTGCCGACCGGCAGAAAGTAGTTGTCCACGGTCATAAGGGGGCTCCCGGCTGGTCCTTCCAGGCGGGAAGGGCCGCCAGCATACGGCAGGCGGCTGTCCGGGCGACGCCCTGGTCCAAGCCTTGGTTCCTGACGATGAAGGCGCTCATCGAGGTGAGCTTCTCCTCGTAGGACTGCATGGTGCCGTCGGGCCGAGCGCAGTGGACACAGTAGTCCTTGGCCGGGTCGCCGAGGGCGAAGTCGGCGGTTTCCCTCATGGGCATTCCGCACGCAATACAGGTTTTCATCACAAAACCTCCTTATTCTTTCTTAGGGGCGAGCAATCCGAGCAGGTGGTCGACCAATTCGGGTCCGTACTTGTGGAGCACCGATCCATCGGGGGCGAAGAGGTCTCCATTGGTCAGGTAATAATGGACGAGGCCCAGCCAGGTGTTGAACAGCAGGTGGGAAGGACAGGGGGCGATGCGACCCTCCTGGGCTTCCCGATCCGCCGCCTGGGCCAGATGGAACGAGATGGCAGTCTGGATGCCCAGCAAGGTTGTCCTGGTCGAAGTGGGGAGAAGCCGACCCTCGACCACCAGCCGGGTGTAGAACCCCTCAAACTCCTCGAGACACCGGACGTGGGCCGTCAGCACGTCCCGCAGGGTGGCCTGCTGGGCCACGAGTTCGTGGAGCCGCAGGGTGACCCTCGCGCCGAAGTCTTCGATCACGGCGGCCACCAGGGCCTCCTGAGTGGAGAAGTGGAGGAACACCGTACCGTGGGCCACGCCGGCCGCTCGGGCAATATCGGCCGTGGGCGTGGCTGTAATTCCCTTCAGGGTGTACTGGTCCAGGGCAGTCTCCACCAACAGTTTCCTAGTCGCCTCCTTTCGCAAGGTGCGGCTCACTGGGTCGGCATTCTTCATTTGTGACTCCACACTCACTGAGTATGTGCTCAGTTATAGTGTTTCCGATGGGATCCGTCAAGGGTTTCGGTTGACTTTCTCTGTCTGGCCCCTATCCTGGGGCCAGGGGAGGGGGACGGTACCCCCAGGCCGGAGCAAACGGTTTCGCCTTCCGGCTTTCTTTGGATAAGTCGGAATCCGTCATCTAAGTTCGCAATTCTGTCAATTTACGGGTCAGGAGAGCGGCTCGATACTCATCAAACGTGGGGAAGACCCACAAGGAGGAACGAATGAAGAAAGGGATTCTTTTCGCACTATCGCTCCTGCTGGCCGCTAGCTGGTGTGCCACAGGTGTTTTCGCGGACAACATCAAGCTTACCTACATGTACTGGGGAAGCCCGGCCGAAGACGCGGCCACCAAACAGGCCCTGAAAGACTTTGAAGCCGCCAACCCCGGCATCACGGTCGAGCCGCTGTTCAATCCCGGCACCAAGGCAGAATTCGACGCCAAACTCAAGGCAATGTCTGAATCCGACACTCTGCCCGACGTTGGCTACTTCCGACCCGAAAGCGTCTACGAATATGCGGCCAACGGCTTCTTCCTCGACCTGACTCCCTTCATTACGAAGGACGGACTGAAGAAGGACTACCTCGCCCAGACCTTCCTCACCCAGAACGGCAAGATCATCGGTGCCTATACGGCCGCCGAAGCCCAGGTGATGTACTACAACAAGAAACTGCTCCAGGACGCCGGCGTTCCGCTGCCCCCCACCGACTACAAGAAGGCTTGGACCTGGGACGAAGCTGTAGGCTACTGGACCAAACTGACCGTCGACAAGAACGGCAAGCACCCCAACGAGGCCGGTTTTGACCCCAAGAAGGTTGTGCAGTTCGGCGTGAACCACGAAGTCTGGTCGGGCATGCTGTATCCCGCGATCTGGGGCAACGGCGGCGATGTCTTCTCGGCCGACGGCAAGCAGGTCCTCCTCGACAAGCCCGAGACCATCCAGGCCATCCAGCGCCTGGCCGACCTCCGGCTCAAGAACAAGGTGATGTCGGCCCCCGGCTCCACCGAGTATCAGGCCCAAGGTTCCACCGACCCGAAGGTGCTCATGCAGAACGGCCAACTGGCGTTCTACATTTCCGGTGCCTGGGAGCTGCTGGACTTCTCCAAGATGAACTTCCCCTTGGGCGTCGGAGCCCTCCCCATCCAGAAGAAACCCGCCCAGCTGTACATCAGCGGCGTCAACGTCGTCTACAAGGCCAGCAAGCACCCCAACGAGGCGTGGAAGCTCCAGAAGTGGATGATGACCCCCGACAAGACCCAGGCCCTCTACTCGGGCGGACTCTGGATGCCCACCAAGGCCTCCTGGTACACCGACAAGACCGACGCTGCCAAGTGGCTGGCCAACCCCGCTCACCCCGAGGGCTTCAAGGCCGCCGTGGTCGACTCGATGGCCGTGGCCAAGTCGGAACCGATCTTCATCAAGAACTACGACCAGATCTGGTCTGAGTTCATCAATCCTGAACTGGACAAGGTGTGGCTGGGCAAGCAGACCGCCGAAGTCGGTCTGAAGGCCGCCGCCGAAAAGATTCGGAAAGCGGGAATTCTCCAAGGAATCTGGTAAATACAACATTTGAGCACATCGGGGGGAGCTCCGGCTCCCCCTTTTCTTTGGGAGTTTTGGAATGAAAATACGGAAAGAGGCGGTCTGGGGCTGGGTCTTGATCACCCCTTTGACCGCGGGACTGACCCTCTGGGTCGCTTTTCCGGTGGGCGTGGCGGTGGTGATGAGCCTGTTCCAGTGGAACATGATTTCGACGCCGAAGTTCATCGGTTTGGACAACTACCTGTTTATGCTTTTTGGTGACCATCTGTTCTGGCAGTCGGTGTACGTGATGCTTCTGTACACCCTGACCAGTGTGCCGCTGCAGTTGGTCCTGGCATTTTCCCTGGCCCTCTTGCTCAACACGCGAGTCAAAGGGATGGGGATTTTCCGCACCATCTACTACCTTCCGTCGCTGATACCCATCATGGTCTCGACGGCCCTGTGGATGTTCCTGTACAACACGCAATTTGGACTCTTCAACCTCATCCTCGAAAGCGTCGGACTGCCCGGTCTGGAGTGGCTTAAGGATCCCGATCTGGTTATCCCGAGCTTGGTATTTATGAGCCTCTGGAGTGTGGGAAACATCGTAGTCATCTTCTTGGCTGGCCTGCAGAGCATTCCCAAGGAACTCCTGGAGGCCTGTGCCATCGATGGAGGGAACGCCTGGCACCGGCTCAACCACGTGATCCGGCCCATGATGAGCCCCATCATTTTCTACAACCTTGTGATGGGCATCATCGGGGGGCTGCAAACCTTCACCCAGCCCTACGTCATGACCAACGGGGGGCCGTCGAACGCTTCGCTGACGTACGTGCTCCACCTCTACAAACAGGCCTTTCAGTTCTCCAAGATGGGGTACGCCAACGCCCTGGCCCTGATGCTCCTGGTGGTGACGATGCTGATTTCCTGGGTGGTGTTCCGGTCCTCCAAGAGCTGGGTTCACTACGAGGGGGACAGATCATGAACCGCGAACGTTCGATCTTCGTCCGCCTCGCCATCTATTTGACCCTCATTCTGGGTGCCGTCG
>JAHFSN010000020.1:0-4363 GCA_023265735.1 Spirochaetaceae bacterium
CTTGGACTCGTGCTCGGCCTTGAGTTCCTGGCGAAGGGCGGCCAGGGCGGTGGCGGCCTCTCCTTCGCGGCAGACGATACAGATCGAGTGTTCGGAGCTGGCCTGGCTGATCATGATGACGTTAACCTGGGCCCGGGCCAGGGCGCCAAAGACCCGGCTGGCGAACCCGGGGATGCCGATCATTCCCGAACCTTCAATATTGATCAGGGCGGCGCCGGTGATGCTGGCGATGCCGGTGATCGGATACGGATGGGGCTTGGGGTTCTGCTTGATGAGGGTGCCCTTCACCGAGGGATCGAGGGTGTTCTTGATCCGCAGGCTGATCCCCCGTTCCAGCAGGGGCAGCATGGTCGACGGGTTGATGACCTTGGCGCCGAAGTAGCTCATCTCCATGGCCTCTTCCATGGAAATCTCATCGAGGACGAGGGTTCCCTTCACGAACCTCGGGTCGGCGGTGAGGACGCCGTCGACGTCCTTCCAGATCTCCACGGCGTCGGCGCGGATGGCCGCCCCGACGAGGCTGGCCGTGTAGTCCGAGCCGTTGCGGCCCAGGGTCGTGGGACGGCCGTCCTTGGTGCTGGCCACGAAGCCCGTGATGACGAGGATGCCGCCTAGCGGTTCGATCCGGGCGGCCACCGTCTTGTAGGTGGCCTCGAAGTCGACGTCGGCGGCCCCGTGGTGGTCGTTGGTGATGATGAAGTTCTTGCTGGCGTCGATGTAGTGGGCCTCGTGCCCCTGGGCCTGGAGGAACCCAGCCATCACCTGACAGTTCAGCCGCTCGCCGAAGCCGGCGATGAGGTCAAGGCTCCGTTTGGAGCACTCCTTGACCAGCTCCACCCCATGGAGGATGTCGCGCAGGTCTTTGAACTCGGCTTCGAGGGTTTGGCAGAGCTGTTCCTGGGCCCGACCCTGGGTGAGGTCCCGGGCAGCGTCGAAGTGCCGTGTTTCGAGGGCTTTCAGGGCGTCGTCATACGACTTCTTTCCGGCTTCGGCGTCCTTGGCCGCCTGAAGGAGCAGGTCGGTGCAGCCCTTCATCGCCGAAAGGACGATGGCAATCTTGCCGTCTTGTCGATGGTCCAAAGCGATCCGGGCCACTTCTCGGATCTTGGACGCATCCTCGACGGAACTGCCGCCGAATTTCTGTACAACCATAGTTTCTCCGTTATAGCGATTCGTCCTTTTTTTTTCTACAGGCCGGTTTTTTCGGCGAGCCCGTTTGCCTTGACCGGTCAACACGGGCCTCGGATAATGCCCGTTATGCATAAGTACGTGATCGAGGGGGGACACCCCCTGAAGGGACGCATCCGGGCCAACGGCAACAAGAACGCCGCGCTGCCCTGCGTCGCCGCCTGCCTGTTGACGTCGGAGACGGTCCGGCTGACCAACGTTCCGGAAATCGAGGACATTCTGGTGATGTTCGATATCCTGAGGGACCTCGGGTCCACGGTGGTCCGGGAAGCCCCCAACACTTTCGCGGTCACGACTCATGACATCAAACGCACCGAGATTTCGGCCGAACTGGCCAAGAAGGTCCGGGCGTCCATCCTCTTTGCGGGGCCCATGCTGGCTCGGGTCGGCAAGGTGGTCCTCCCTCCCCCGGGCGGCGACGTCATCGGCCGCCGACGCCTCGACACCCACTTCTTGGCCCTCTCGGAACTCGGGGCTCGGTTCGAAGTCGACACGGTGTACACCCTGACGGCCAACAAGCTGGTGGGCCTCGACCTCTTTCTGGACGAGGCATCGGTCACGGGTACGGAGAACGCCATCATGGCCGCGGTCCTGGCCTCGGGCAAGACTGTCATCCAAAACGCCGCCGGGGAACCCCATGTCCAGGACCTCTGCAACATGCTCAACGGCATGGGGGCCAAGATCCGGGGCATCGGGTCCAACATCCTCGAGATCGACGGGGTAAAGACCCTCCACGGCACCGAATTCCGCATCGGGGCCGACTTCATGGAAGTCGGCTCTCTCATCGGTCTGGCGGCGTGTACCCACAGCGAACTCGAGATCGAAGACGTTCAGCCCCAGCATCTGCGGATGACCAAGCTGGGCTTCGCCAAGCTGGGCATCTTTTGGGAAACCGAGGGGACGACCCTGAAGGTTCCCGCGGGCCAGCCCATGAAGGTGGTCAGCGACCTGGGGGGCCAGATTCCCAAGATCGACGACGCCCCCTGGCCGGGGTTTCCGCCGGACGTCCTCCCCATCATGACCGTGGTGGCCACCCAGTGCGACGGCACCACCCTCATCCACGACAAGATGTTCGAGAGCCGGATGTTCTGGGTGGACAAGCTCATCAGCATGGGCGCCCGGATCATCCTCTGCGACCCCCACCGGGCCGTGGTGTCGGGGGCCGCCAGCCTGCAGGGCATGGACCTCGTCAGTCCCGACGTGAGGGCCGGCATGGCCCTGGTCATCGCCAGCCTCTGCGCCGAGGGCCGGAGCACCATTCAAAACGTGTACCAAATCGAGAGGGGCTACGAGAACATCGCGAGCCGGTTGGCCGCCCTGGGAGCGAAGATCCAGCGGGTGAAGGTCGAGTAGCGGTGGGTCTTAAGGAACGGTGACGAAAACCTTGTTGATGGGGGAACCGGAGAAGGCGACGGTCACCGATTGGTTGGCGTAGGAGTACACGTAGAGACCCTGGGACGTGGCCATGTAAATGCAGGTGTCGCCGCCGGCGGTGGCGGCGCTGATGGAGGTTACGGCCAGGCCCAAGTTGGCCTGGTAGGTCTGGTCGCCCGACCGGATCGTCAACCCAGGTGTCCAAGTGGACCCGGAATTGGTGGAGACAGAGACGCCTTGGGTGCCGCCGACGTAGATGCTCGTCCCCAGGGACCACACGCAGAGGGGAGTTCCGGTCCCCATGACGCTGCTGGTCGCGTTCGTCGGCCAGGTCCCCCCTGAATCTGCGCTCGCGGATAGTCCGAGGGCGGAGACGGCGTAAACATTGGTTCCGCTGGCATAGACGCCACTGATGCTCGCCGACGGCGAGTTTGGAAGCACTGTGCCGGCCGAATACAGGTAGACCTTGTTGGAGGTTCCCACATAAGCCGTCGAAGACCCTGTCGCAGAAAAACCTGTTGGGTTCGTGAAGGGGACCGAACTCCCTGCTGTCAAGGTCGAGGGAGAATTTGAGGTCGTATAGGCTTGAACAGCGCTCCCCGTCAGGGCCAGCAAGGTCGAGCCCTGCAGAGAGACCCCCGACGCCCCCGAGAGGGTCGCTGACGTCCAGGTGCTTCCCGACGCTTTGTAGAGAACCGTGCCGGCTTCCACAAGTGCCACATTCCCCGAAGAGTCCACGTTAATATCGCTCACCGCCACCCGGCCCGACAGCTGCTGGATCCAGCCCGTCCCGTTGCTGGCGTACTTGAGGACCCCGGTGTGGTACCAGTCGGTGTCGGGGAAGGCTACGTAGACCGTCTGCCCATTTCCGAAGGGCGTCGTGTCGGAGGCCGTGGCGTTGACCGCCCCCGAAATGGGGTTGTTGCACGAGCCCAGCAGACTCCCCAGAACCAGGGCCGCACCCCAAAGGGTTCCTCTCATTTCAGTACGCCGCCTTCAGCCCGAGGCTGGCCGTGAAGGCGATCATATCGGCACCTGCGTATCCGGCGAAGGTGTAGGTCTTGCTGCTGGAAGATCCATTCTCCGTCACCGTCTCGTCACCCCGGGCCGAGAAGATCATGCGGAGGCTGAGATCGCCCACCAAACTGACGTTGGGAAAGACGACCCATTCGTTGTTGACCGAGGGTTCGACCATGAACCCTCCCCAGAGGGTGTCGTTGAAGGTCAGCACCCGCAACACGTGCTCGTCGGTGTTGTTGGAAAAGAGAAACGGGGAGACCCGGAGGGCCCCGCCCCAGGCCCAGCTATGCATATCCTTTTTGACTTCCACGCCGACATAGGGAACGACCCACTCCTGACGATACGTGCCCGAGGTCCCCGTCCACGAACTCGTGTACGCGGCGGACGACGCAGGAATCACCGTCAAGTTGCCGCCCCAGGCTTCCCAGTAGTACTGATGATAGAAGAGTCCGACCAGGGGGCGCGTGTCGAATTCCATAAAAGGAAAAGTGTAGCCAGCTTCGGTCCGGAATTCCCAGTTGGAGTTGAGGTAGGCCGTGCTGGTCGACTGCTGGTGGGTGATAAGGTTGCCGTCGGAATCGTGGATGTTCCAGTCCTGGTCGGTCATGGTACCGTTCAGGACGGCCTGGGCACCCTGGTAGCGGACACTGACGTCCCAGTGGGAGTCCAGCTTGGCCCCAAAGAGAGTCCAGCCGCCCACCGACAGGGGAACGGGCCAGTTGAGCTGGCTCGTGAGACCCGTGCCGGTGGAGCTGGAGTAGACGTACTCGTTCGCGGAACC
>JAHFSN010000020.1:4373-12835 GCA_023265735.1 Spirochaetaceae bacterium
AACGGTAAAGAACATTCCCGCGCTCGAAAAGAACCGGGGGTAGGGTTTGCTCTCGGACCAGAGGGGTGCCAGGAGCCCGAAAAACAGGAAGACCGCGAGGGTCTGCCTAAAACTCATAGGCTCTATAGTAGTCCATTCTCAGGTATTTCACGGTGCGAGCCTTCTCGTAGAGGCTCTTTCGGAACATCGAAGGACTCTGGAGGTTGTGGGGCATCATGTCGTAGTGGGCGGGAACGGCGACCTCGGGTTGAACCAGGGCACAGATCTCGGCGGCCTCCCAGTGGCTCAAGTTGTGGTAACCGCCGTTGATGCAGACCGCCATCATGGCTGGCTTGAACGCTTTCACGTGCTCGAGGAGCTCGGTCTTGGCGGTGTCGCCCGAGTTGTACCAGACCCGGCCCCGGGGAAACTTGACCGCGAACCCCATGTGGTTGAGGTCGGTGAAGTCGGTGGGTTCGGCGAAGGTCCCTGTCACCTCGATGCCCGTGCCTTCGAGGACTTCGGTCTGCAGAGGGTGCATCAGGACCTGACGGCGCGCCGGGATGCCCGCCTCGGTGACCACCTTCAAGGCCTGCCAGGGGCCGAGGAAGAGGGCCGACTCCTTGATGGCCAGCCGCTCCAGCGTGAAGGGGTCGGCGTGGTCCGGGTGGCTGTGGGTGACCAGCACCACGTCGGCCCTCAGATCCTCGGGCTCGATGAAGATGGGGAGCAGGCGGCTCTTGGGGGCCCTTTGGCCGGTTCGTTTGGAGGCGCAGAAGTCGGTGAAATACGGGTCGACTGCCAGGATTTTTCCCGGGGCCCCGGTTTGCGGATCGGAATCACCCTTCAGGATCCAGGAGTTCTGGCCGAGGTGCCAAACGGCGGTCTTTCCGGACCCGGGACGGTAGGCTTCGATGGCCGCCATGAAATCCTTCGAGGAAAGCTGCGCCGTCACGGGTTGGGGAAAGGTCAGCTCGTCGTTCGGGTCAAAGTCTACGATAGGGTTATCCATGGTGATATAGTAAGAAAAAGGACGACGAAGGAACAATCCCCTTGGCACTTCCCTCGGGCGCCGGTTCGGTCCACAATGGGCCCCATGCGAGACCGTTTTTTGCGCCTGACTTCGGCCCTGGCCTCGGGGGTCCACGAGCGAGACGAGGCCCTTCGGCTGGGGCTGCTGGCCTTCTGGGCGGGCGAGAGCCTCTTCCTGTTGGGTCCCCCGGGTACCGCCAAGAGCCTCGTGGCCCGGCGCCTGAAGGCCGCCCTCACCGGCGCCCGGGCCTTCGAGTACCTGATGGGCCGGTTTTCGACCCCAGAAGAGATCTTTGGCCCCCTCAGTATCGCTGGACTCCGCGACAAAGACGTCTTCGAGCGGCGGACCGCAGGTTATCTGCCCGAG
Organism: Spirochaetaceae bacterium; assembly: GCA_023265735.1. Classification (GTDB taxonomy): domain Bacteria; phylum Spirochaetota; class Spirochaetia; order JABEVK01; family JABEVK01; genus JAIFLN01. The sequence continues at coordinate 5,752 of JAHFSN010000020.1, forward strand.
GCCGACGTCGCCTTCCTCGACGAGGTGTGGCGAGCCAGTCCCCCCATTCAAAACACCCTCCTCACCATCCTGAACGAGAAGCGGTTCCGCAACGGCGACCACGAGATGGCCGTGCCCCTCAAGCTCCTGGTGGCCGCCTCCAACCAGCCTCCCGCTGGCGAAGAGAATGCCGAGGCCTTCTGGGATCGGTTTCTGTTTCGCCTCGAGGTCGGCCCCCTGACCACCGAAGCAGGCTTCCGGGGTTTGATCACCGACACCACCGATCTGTACCAGCCCCGGGTGGCCCGCGGCGATGCCCTGACCCGAGAGGAGTGGCAGGCGATTCAGTTAGGGATCGACCTCGTTGAACTCCCCGAACCCGTGGTCACGGCCCTCCACTCCCTGAGGACGGCCCTGGCCTCCGAGCCCGAGCCCATCGTCGTCTCGGACCGCCGCTGGAAAAAAGCCTCCCGCATTCTCCGGGCCTGCGCCGTGATCCACGGTCGCGCCTGGGTCGATGGTCAGGACCTCGGACTGCTGGAACACGTGCTCTGGGACAGACCGAACCAGAGAGCGCGGGTCGTGGCCCTGCTGGTCCGCACCCTCGAGGAAGAGGGGTGGCCGGGTCCAGAGTCAATCGGCGGCTTCGAGCAGGAGGTGGAGGTGCTGCGGCAGGAGCTTCGCAACCTCACCTACAAAGAGAGAAAGGTCACCCGACCCAAGCCCACCCTTCAAGACGGCGAGTACTACTCCCTCATGGGCTACCCGGGGGACCTTTCGGCCCGGGTTTGGGCCCAGGACTATTCCCTGCTGAGCGTCGAGGACGAGCTCGACGGCGAGCTGTTCTTCTTCGTCCCCTACGGCCCCTTCAAGCAAAGCGAGAAGCATCTCCTCCGGGCCACAGGAGTTCCCGCCGAGATCGAGGTCGACGGCCGGATCTTCGCCCTGGAGAGCCAGCCCGAAGACGTGACGGTCTACGACAAGGTGCCGCCCGATGGTCCCCGGCTCAGAGCCTGGGAGAAGGCCGCCGTCGAACTGACGGACCGTCTGGTGCTGGCCCGCCAGCACGTCGACGACGAGGCCGACCGACTCAAGAAGGTCGCCGCCGAACACCTGTTCTGCCCTGCCTACGGCGAGGCGTGCGGAAGGGGACTGGAACGGGATTCCTCCGACCTCGGAGAACTCCGAGTTACCCTGGAAACCCTCCTCGAGACCCATGACCCTGACTGAAGAGCTGGGCCGGGCCCTTCCTGACCGGCCGTACCTGACCAAGTGGTTCGGTCACCGGGAGGCTCTCCTTCCCTGGCCGGCGGACCGGGACCGGTGGGTCCGCCGGACGGCCCGGGCGGTGGTGGCCTGGTCCCAGGCCCGTGACGAGGCGACCCCCCTCGATCGCCAGGAGCTGACCCGCCTCGGGGCCCTCGAAAGAGGCGAAGGTCCCCTCGCCGAGGCCGCCGCCTTTGCGGTGGCGCTGTACCCCGAGGCCGCCCAAGGCTGGTCCAGTCCCAGGCCCGACGACGCTGACCACCGCCGGGCCCTGGCCAAGGCCTGGGCGCAGTGGCGGACCCAAAGGCTCTCCGGACAACGCCAAAGGGCCGACGCGGCCGACCTTCCCGGGTTCCACCAAGCCCTTTGGACCCGGGTTCAGAAACTAGCCGACGCCGAGGCGGCGGTCCGAAGCCTGCTCACCGACAGAGACATCGGCTGGGACCTCGAGCAAGGGGACTGGGACGACCTCGACTTTCGTCCCCTGGAAGCCGCCGCCGCGGTCCTGGAGCGGGAACCCGCCCTGCGACGCATCGCCGAGCTTCTGGGCCGCGACTACCGGGCCAAATCCCAGCCGCCTCAGCCTCCGCCTCCCCTTCCCCCTCGTCCCGACTCCGATCCCGAACCGGGACGGACCGAAATCAAGGGAATCCGCTTCGGCCGGGACTGGACGTCGCTGGTCAGTTCGGAGGCGGCCCTGTTGGCTTTCCCCGAGACCGAGATCCTCTTCTTCCGAAAGACGGCCGAGTCGGAGCTGCTGGTATGGGACCATTTCACCGCGGCTCCCCCCCGGGTCAAGGATCTCCACCGGAACCTGGAACGCCAGAAGCGCAACGACCGGGGCCCCGTCATCGTGGCCCTCGACACCTCAGGGTCCATGCGAGGAAAGCCGGAGGAGGTGGCCAAGGCCATCGTCGTGGCGCTGCTGCGGGTTTGCCTGGAGGAGGGCCGGCCCTGCTACCTCATCAATTTCTCGTCCCAGTTCCGCTGCCTCGACCTCAGCCAGGTTTCCACGGCCCTCCCCGAACTTCTCCGGTTCCTCGAGTTCAGTTTCCACGGAGGCACCGACCTCTCCCCGGCCCTCCGCGAGGCCCTTCGAGTCCTCGAAGAGGGGTCTTTTCGGGAAGCCGACGTGCTCATCGTGTCCGATTTTGCCGTTCCCAAGATCCCCGGAGCCCTCCGCAACGCCATCCGGGGCCAACAGGAAAGCCGGGGCACGAGGTTTTACAGCCTCACGGTCTCGGTCCGCCCGCTGAACGATTTTCTCAATATATTCGACGCGGGCTGGGTCTACAACATCCATCCCTACCAGACCAACGGTGTGGCCCCGGAAAGCCTCGAGCCTCTGGGCTAGGAGTCTGTCGGACTTAGGGGCAGGGTTTTGGCCGATGGGGCTGGGATGACCAAGAAACTGATGAGGGAAGGCCGTAGCTGGGCTACGGACTGACCGAAGAAGGCCCTTGGGCGCCCAGAACCACGGCCAAAACCCTGCGTCTGAAAGACTTTCGGTCCATTCGGGCGTCTTTCGGCCCGATTCCGGCTCCTCGGTCGCCTCGAATCGCCGATTCGAGGCGACCGAGGAGCCGGAATCGTGCTCGAAATCCACTCCGAATGGATCCGAAACCCTAAGTCCGACAGGCTCCTAAACTTCTTGCTTCCGCCGAGACGGGGACCTAGACTTGTGGCATGGGGCTCCAAGACAGGGGAAACCGATGAACGCGTCCGGCAAGGCTCCTTATAAAGTCCTGGTCGTCGACGACGAAAAAGACGTCCACGTCGTCAGTCGGATGGTTCTGCGAGGTTTCGAGTTCGACGGAAGAGGGCTCGAACTCCACGACGCCTATTCCGCCGTCGAGGCGAAGAAACTTCTCTCCGAAATCCCGGACTTTGCCCTGGTCCTTCTCGATGTCGTCATGGAAGAGAGGGACTCTGGCCTGCAAGTGGTCGAATGGATACGCAAGACCCTGGGCAACCGTTCCATCCGCATCGTCCTGCGGACGGGCCAGCCGGGGGACGCCCCGGAGAACAGCGTCATCCGCACCTACGACATCAACGACTACAAGCTCAAGACCGAACTCACCCAGCAGAAACTCTTCTCGACCATGTATTCCAGCCTCCGGTCGTACCGAGACATCGTGAGCCTGGAACGCAGCCGCGAAAGCCTTCAAAGCATCGTGAGGGTGGGGTCGGAGCTTTTCTCCGCCCGGTCGGTGGACGATTTTCTGAAGGGAATGCTCGACCAGATCTCTCACCTGTACCACGATACGCTTTCGAGCGTGGTCGTCGAGGTCGAACGGTCCCCGGAGCCCGAGAAATCGGGCCTCATCGTGAGGGGCTTGGGAGGCCGGGGTCAGATTGTGGCCGCCACCGGCAAGTTCCGACCTTTCGTCGGTCGGCCCGTGGACGAGTCGCCGGAGACCCTCCGGGTGGCCGAACAGCTCAACTCCCTTCGCGACGCCCCGAAGGAGATCGTTCACGTGGTCGAAGGAGGGCTGGTGATTGCCTCGGTGGTCCCCAGTTCCACCACGCAAAACTTCATCTACCTGGAGGAGCCCGTCGATCGGCTCGACCTCGATCAGGTTCGTCTGTTTCTCACGAACTACAGCCTCACCCTCGACAACTTTTACCTGAACCAGTTTGTGAAAGGACTGCAGGACGACGTCCTGTTCATGTTTGCCGAGACGATTGAAAGTCACCTCAGGGAGACGGTTCATCACGTCCGTCGAGTCTCGATGATGGTGAAGGAACTGGCCCAAGCCCAAGGCTTCTCCGCCGACCAGACCGAGACCATCCGGCTGGCCAGCGCCCTCCACGACATGGGAAAGATCGGTGTCCCCTCCGAGATCCTCAGAAAGCCGGGACGCCTCACCACCGACGAGAGAACCGTCATGAAGACCCACACGACCATCGGCCACGATATCCTGGCGTCTTCGGAATTGCCCGTCTTCCGAGTCGGCGCCCAGATAGCCAAATCCCACCACGAACACTGGTCGGGCCCCGATGGTTATCCCGACCACCTGAACGGCAATGACATTCCCGTGGAAGCCCGCATGACGGCCATCGCCGACGTGTTCGACGCCCTCGTCAACTCCCGGGTCTACAAGGACGCCTGGCCCCCCGAGGAGGCGATCGCCGAGCTCCGACGAAACCGAGGCACCGCCTTCGATCCCCAGTTGCTCGACCTCTTCCTGGGCCGGATGGACGCCATGCTCGAAATCCAAAAAGCGCATCGAGGCTGAAGACCGATGGCAAGGCACTCCATCCTGACGCAAATTGCCAGGTCGGCCACCGCGATGGTGGTTCTGTTTGCGGTGATTTGGACCGCTGGGGCCGTGGTCTGGCTCTATTCGAACTCCGTCTTCGGGTTGGATCGACACGCCGATCTGGAGGTCCGTGAACTCGCCGCCGCCCTGGCGCCGCTTGTATGGAACCTCGACGATCAGTCCATCCAAGCCCTCGTGAACACCAAAGCCGAGGATCCTGAACTGGTATCCATCGATGTCCAGGAGAGCTCCGGGGGCAAGAGATGGACGAATGGCAGACCCACAGGACCAGAGACCACAAAGAGAGTCGCGCCCATTCTGGTCGACGGCCGCGCCATCGGCACCATCTCCCTTGGGCTGTCTCTCGAGCCGCGGTTGGCCGAGATGGTGAACCAGATCGCCGTGCTGATCGCCTCGCAGTTCCTGCTCCTGGGAATCGTCCTCCTGTCCCTCACCTTCTCGTGGCGTCGCGTCGTGTCCCGGCTGCAGGCCATGGTCCATTCGGTCGACAGGTTCACCAGGGATCAGCACGACTCGCGAATGCCCGTGGTGGGGGACGACGAGCTGTCCCGGTTGGCCCTGGGCTTCAACGCCATGGCCGCCCGCATCCAAAAAAACACCCTCACCATGGAAAGGGAGATCGCCGAACGGACAGAGAAGCTCATGGAGGCCGAAAAGCTGGCCCTCGTCGGAAGCCTCGTCGCGGGCGTGGCCCACGAGATCAACACTCCGGTAGGCAACAGCATTACCATCACTTCTTGGCTGGCGGCCCGGGCCAAGGAGATCGAAGAGAGTCTCCGGAACGGAGAGGTCACCCCTGAAGACCTCCGTTCTTTTCTGGCCGACACGGAGTCGTCCCTGGGCATTGTTCAATCGGGGCTGGGCAGGACTTCCGAACTCATCCAAGGGTTCAAGGTGATTGGGGCCTCGCAGGTGGTGGACGAACGTCGGCTCCTTTGGATGAGCCCGTTCCTCAACGAGGTCGTTTCCAGCCTCGCACCTACCCTCAAGCCCTATCCCCACCGGGTGTCGGTCGACTGCCCAGTGGACTTCGTGGTCGAAAACCACGCCGGGGCCCTGTTCCAGATTGTGACCAACCTCGTTCTGAACGCTCACCTTCACGCGTTTCCCCCGGACGGGGCCGGAAATATTGTCGTTCAGTCAGAAGTCGCCCCAGACGACCGTGAAGCCTTTCTGCTTTCGGTCAGGGACGACGGTACGGGAATGGACCCTGGAATTCAGGAAAAGATCTTCGAACCTTTCTTCACCACGTCGAGGACACGGGGAGGCACAGGACTGGGACTGTCCATCGTGGCTTCCCTCGTGAACACCCTGGGAGGTACCATTGAAGTTCACTCCCGCCTGGGCCAGGGGAGCGTTTTTGATCTCCGCCTGCCGCTGGTCGCCCCGGATCAGCCCTCCGCCCACTGAAGCTCTACCGGCCGTGCTTCTTTGACGTCTTTCGAACAGGCGAGGCTGCGGCCAAGGCCTTCCTCTTGTGATAGACCGAGAGGAGAATGAGAAAGACGACCCCCCCGACAATCATGACCGAACTGAGAATCTGCCCCATGCTGAAATTGAGAAGAGGAACTTCCAGCTGGCTCGTGCTGAACCCCGGTTGGAAGCTGATGATGAAGTCCAGTCCCTTGTCGGGGTTGCGGAGGTATTCGACGGCAAAACGCACGATGCCGTAGCCGATGAGGTAGGTACCCATGAGGAAACCCTGGAACGGCTTGCGGTCCTTCAGGACAAACCAGAAGAGCAGCCAGAGGAGAATTCCCTCGCCGGCGGCCTCGTAGAGCTGACTGGGGTGCCGGGGAAGGTTGACCAGGGCGTCGGTTGACGTGATGCCCGTCTGCTGCATGGCGTGCTGAACCCATGGCTCGGAGGTGGATACCTTCTCGGCGTGGGGGAACAGCGTCCCCCAGGGAACCGTGGTGACCCGGCCCCAAAGCTCCTCGTTGATGAAGTTGCCCAGCCGCCCGAAGGTGTAGCCCAACGGAAACGCTGCCACGACCCAGTCCCCCCACTGAAGCAGGTCGAGCTTCTTGTACCGGCAATAGAGGAGAAAGCCCACGATCACTCCCAGGAGCCCGCCGTGAAAACTCATGCCGGCAAACCCCGTGAAATGCCAGTTTTCGTCGAAGGGCCAGAAGATCAGCCACGGTTGAGCCCAGTAGCGGCCCGTGGTGTCATAGACCAAGGTCCCGAAGAGTCGGGCTCCGATCAACAGGCCGGCTAACCCCGCAAAGAAGAAGTTGCTGACCGTGTCCTTAGCGATGAGTTGGCCGCTGCGCCTTACCTGAACGTTGAACAGCCAATACGTCAGGGCAAAGGCGACCACGTACATCAGGCCATACCACCGAATGGGGAGGCCGGGGATGATTTCTGGTCTGATCCAGTCGGGGAACGTGAGATACAGCGGCATGGGACCTCCCTTAGGTCAACGGTATTTCTTGGATGTGTCCGGTCTGTTCATTAAAAATAATCTTGACCGCCGTGCGACGGCTCGTGGGCTCGTAAAGACGTCCATGGCTTTCGATGCTGACCCCGGGAAACAAGGTTTCCCGGATGAC
>JAHFSN010000343.1 GCA_023265735.1 Spirochaetaceae bacterium
GTGATTCTCCAGCACCTGGAACCCCTCGGGGGAGAACGTCGGAGCCGGTCCAGGCGACCCCGCCCGGAATTTCCGGAGGAAATACTCCACGAGCAGGGGGAGGTCTTCCTTGCGGTCCCGGAGGGGCGGAACCGTGATGGGGACGACGTTGAGCCGGTAGAAGAGGTCCTCCCGGAACCTCCCGGCGGCCACCTCCGTAGGAATGTCCTTATTCGTGGCGCTGATGATGCGCACGTCGACGGTCAGGGAACCCTCGCCGCCTATCCTCTCGAACCGTCCCTCCTGGACGGCCCTGAGGACCTTGGCCTGGGCCGACAGGCTCATGTCGGCGACCTCGTCAAGAAAGAGGGTCCCGGTATCGGCCTGCTCGAAGCGACCCTTCCGGCGGGCCACGGCGCTCGTGAAAGCCCCTTTTTCGTGACCGAAGAGCTCGCTTTCCAGCAGGGCGTCGGGGATGGCGGCGCAGTTGACCTCGATGAAAGGCCTCCGGGACCGGGAACTCTGCCTGTGGATCTCCCGGGCCACGAGTTCCTTGCCGGTACCGTTCTCTCCCAGGATCATGACCCGGGAATTGACCACGGCGCTCTGACGGATCAGATCTTTCACCTTCCTCATGGCGGCGCATTCGCCGATCATGGTGTCTTCGAGCTGCAGGTGAGCCTTGAGCTCGCGGTTTTCCCTCTTGAGTTCCTGAACCTTGAGGGCGTTGTTCACGACGGCGAGGATCTTGTCGATGGAGAGGGGTTTCTCGACGAAATCCCACGCACCGTTCTTCACGGCCTTCACCGCCACGTCAACGCTGGCGTGGCCCGAGATCATGACCACAGGAACCTCGGGAAACTCTTCGCGTACGGTCCTCAGTACGTCGAGGCCGCCGACCCCGGGCATCCAGACGTCGAGGAAGACGACGTCGACGACTTCGGTCTTCAGCAGGTTCACGCCTTCGGGCCCGTCGGCGGCCCGCAACACCGCGAATCCCTCGTCCTGAAGGACATCACCCAAGACACCTCGGATTCCGTCTTCGTCATCGATGATCAGAATGGTCCGGGCCTGGCTCAAGAAGGATCCTCCGGCAAGTCCAGAAAGAACGTCGTCCCGTAACCGGGTTGAGATTCGAACCAGACCCGCCCCTGATGGTCAAACAAGATTCGCTCCACGATGGCCAGCCCCAGTCCCGTGCCATCGGCCTTGGTGGTCACGTAGGGCTGGAAGATCCGGTCCCGGAGCGCCGCGGGAACCCCCGGCCCGGTGTCGTGGATCTGAACTCTACAATAGGAAGCCGATCCTTTTTTGACAAGGTTGCTGACGACCGTCAAGTGGCCCGAGCCCTGCATGGCCTCCACCGCGTTCTTGAAAAGGTTGGCGAACACCTGCTCCAGCTGGGCGGGATCTGCCACGACCTTCACCGTCGAAGAGAGCCCCTCGGCGGAAATCTGGAGACCCGGATGGGCCGCCTGGTAGGTCTGGAGGAGCTCGTCGACCAGGGACCTGAGGCGCACCACGGTTTTTTGCGGGGCGGGCAGACGGGCGAACCCCGCGAACTCCTTCAGCAAGGTGTCGAGCCTGACCACCTCGGTCAAGATGGCCGAGGCCGCGGGCTCCACAATCTCCGAGAGGTGCTCGGGGTCGCTGCGGTTGCGCTTCAAGATGCGTTCGGCGGAGAGGCGGATGGGCGTCAGGGGGTTGCGGAGTTCGTGGGCCAGCCGGCGGGCAATCTCCTGCCATGCGGTGATCTTTTCGGTTTGCAGGAGTTTGGCTCGGCTCGAGGCCAGCTCGGCGGTCATGGCGTTGAAGGATTCTGCCAAGAAGGCCAGTTCGCTCTGTTCCGGACCCAGCAGCTTGGTGCTGTAGTCGCCGGCCGCGATCCGACGGGTGGCCGACTCGAGGTTGATGAGAGGCCGGATCAGATCCTCGCTCTGGGTGAAGCTGATCAAGAGGGCTATGAGGACAATGGGGAGGTAGAGAAGAAAATAGAAGGCCAGGAAGAGGGACCTGTACGAGTCGGAAGAGCGCTTGAGCTGATTGTAGTTTTCCAGGGCGTCGGCGAGACGCTGAGATTTGTCCGCGAACCCAGGGGGGAGGACGACAGAGACGACCACGGCCAGATGCCGGCGCCCCACGTCGAGGTGCCGGATCTGTCGGACGATACTGGAGGTCCCCCGGACTTCCGGGGGAATCGCGCCGTCCGTACCCGGAAGCTTCACCTCGGTCAAAAAGGCGGCCGGATCACCCTCCTGAAGGATCAGCTGGTCTTGCTCGTCGAACACCTGGACGCCTTCTGCCTGAAGATTCATCTCCTCGAGAATGGGGCCGAGGGCGTGTGGGTCCTTTTTGCCGATGGCCTTCTGGAGAATCTCCGGAAGGCGGGGCGACTCGACGGTCTTCTTCAGGCTCTGAACTCTCTCGTAGTGGGAGTCGAGGGCGGACAGAATTCCCCCCTGGAGGGCATCGCCCCAGCCTTGGTTGCTCCAGGTCTTGATGGCGGCATCAATGAAACTGATGGAAAGGGCCGCCTGGGGAACCGAGGCCAAAAGCGTGGTCAACAGGAAGAAGAGGCTGATCCGGATCTTCAGGGAGGTGCCCGTTCGGCCCTTGCGGTGGTCGGAGAAGAGCTGAAAGGCCTGGAAGCCCACGGCGCCAGCCAGGGTCACGGGCAAGACCAGCACCATGACGAGCATGATCCCGTCGGTGGCCCGCGATGCCGAAGTGGCGTCGGAAAGGATCTGCCGGGAGAAGAAGAGGGTGATGGCGGTAAAGACGACGAGGAGTCCGAGAAGACTCAGGAAGGGGGCGAATCGTTTGGAAGCGGAGAGATCACTCTTCAAAACGGTTGTCGATGAGCTTGGCCAGAGCTTCGACAGCGGCACCCTCATCGGCTCCCTCGGCGGAGAGACGAATCGTCGTGTTGCAGAGGACACCCAGGGTGATCAGACCCATGATCGACTTGGCGTTGATCTTATCATCGTCTTTCTCGATGAAGATTTGGGATGTGAACTTATTGGCCAAGGTCACAATCATTCCTGCCGGCCGAGCGTGGATCCCCGCTCGATTTTTCACCGTCACATCCTTTACAACCACGCTCAACCTTCTCTACAAGAACTGATTTTCTTGGGTTTTCCGTAAATATACGGTACGGGCGTTCTCGCTTTCAAGCCACTGGATCACGTTTTGATTGAATTCCTGGGCCGAGTGGAAGCCCATCTTCTTGAGCCGATGGTTCATCACCGCGGTCTCGATCAGGATGGCGATGTTCCGGCCGGGCTTCACGGGAATCTTCATGGACGGGAGGCTGACACCGAGAATGGCCGTGGCCTGGTCCTTGGTCCCCAGGCGCTCGTACTCCTTATTGGGGTCCCAAATCTCGAGCTCGATGATCATTTCGATCTCTTTTTGGAACTGGATGGACGCCACACCAAAGAGCTGGGCCACGTTGATGATGCCGATACCCCTCACTTCGAGGTGATGCCCCAGGGTGGGATTCACGGGTTTTCCCATGAGGGTATTGCCACTGACGCAGCGA
>JAHFSN010000344.1 GCA_023265735.1 Spirochaetaceae bacterium
CATCAGCTCCTCACCCTGGCCGGCGAGAAGGCTGGGTTCTTCTCCACGGTGGAATGGTCGGCCGGCGGCGAAGTCCAGCCCAACCTGGGCCGCCAGTCGACCCCCGAGGCCCCCCAGATCCACGCCGTTCTGCGCCAGATGGTCGACGCGGGCTGTCGGTTCGCCGTCCTCGAGTCCACCAGCCACGGCCTGTCACCCCTGACCAACCGCCTGGGCGACGTGGCCTACGCGGGGGCCGTCTTCACCAACGTCACCCTCGAGCACCTCGAATTCCACGGTACCGTCGAGAACTACCGGCGCGACAAAGCCCGGCTCTTCGAGGCCCTGGCCCGGGGGAGGGAAGGGGCCTTTGGCGTGGTGAACCTCGATGACCCCCACTACCGGCTCTTCGTCGACGCCGCCGGAACCTCGCCAGTGAAGACCTATTCCTTGAAAGACTCCTCGGCCGACCTGAGGGTAAGGTCCCTGGTCGAAGAGGCCGATGGCCTCGTCCTCGAGATCGCTGAACGGGGAGAACCTCTGTCGCGGCGCTGCCGGTTGGGCATTCCCGGGCGGTTCAACGCCGAGAACCTGCTGGCGGCCCTGCTGGCCGCTTCGTCGGCCCTGACCCTGGGGGGCCGGCCCACCCGGGCCGTCGACCTCGTCCCGCTTGTGGACCAACTGAAGCCCGTGAAGGGACGGATGACCCCGGTCCGCGAGGGTCAGGACTTTGCCGTTTTGGTGGACTACGCCCATACCCCCGGGGCCTTCGAGGCCCTCCTGCCGGCCGTGAAGGCGGTGACCCCGGGCCGGGTGATCACGGTCTTTGGGTCCGCCGGGGAGCGGGACCACGAGAAGCGTCCCCTCCAGGGGGCCGTGGCCGACCGCTGGTCCGACCTCATCGTCCTCACTGACGAGGATCCTCGGCTGGAGGGGTCGGCCCCCATCCTCGACGAGATCGAGAGGGGCATCGTGGCCAAGACCCTGGGCCGGGGGTACTGGAAGGTCACCCCGCGCCGGGAGGCCATCCGGCACGCGTTTTCCTTGGCCGCCCCGGGCGACACTGTTCTCCTGTTGGGCAAAGGCCACGAAAAAACTCTGGTGACCGAGGCGGGACCCCAGCCCTGGGACGAGGAGGGCGTGGCCCGGGAACTCCTGGCCGAGCACCTTCGCGCCGGGAACCGGCCATGAAGGCTCCCCTCGGCCTCCTGGTCTTCTTCTTGGCCCTGCCGCCCCTGGCCACCGCCGCCGACCCCGACGCCAATCCCGGGTTCCCCACGGCGCCCCCGGTCCGCGAACGGGTGTTTGCCGTCGACGACCACGCGCCCTGGACCCTGCGCAAGGGCGAGGCCGCCGTGCCTTTGGTGGTGGTACCGGTGTTGGGAAGGACGGCCGTCGCCCTGGCCGGGGGCTGGGTGCTCCTGGGACCCGACCTCGACATCCTCCCATCGAGCGTCGACTTCCTGGCCGCGGGCCAGCCGGCCGGGACGCCCTGGGCCCAGACCGTCAACGGCGTTCTGGTATTCGTCTCGTCGAGCCCCGGCGACCTCGTCGTCCTCTACCCCGACACCGCCGTGACCTTCCGCCAGAGGATAGACTTGGCCGACCTCAGCTTCTTCTCGGCCACCGACCAGGGCTTCGTGTTCGTCCAGGGCCGCCGGGTCTGGCAGACCTCGCGTTGGGGCAAGGAGATCCGGGAGGTCCAGCCCCTACCGTTCTTCCCCTCGGACGTCGAGGCGGCCCCCGACGGTACGGCCTGGGCGTCGGACAGCCTGCAAGCCCGGCCCTGGCGCCAGGAGGAGCCCTTCTGGAAACCCCTCGAGCTTCCCAAGTCGCCGGGGCGCCTCACCAGCATCAGCCCCTTCCCCGATTCGACGGGCTACGTGGCCGGAGGCCCCGGCTGGGTGGGGTCCTTCAGCTCCGACGGCACCCCGTTCTGGGTCAGGGACAAGGACCTATCGGGCAAGCCCCTCCCCCAGGACATCCGCGTGCGCGCCGGCGACGGCCGGGTCTACCTCTGGTCGGCCCAGGCCCGGAAGGTCTGGAGCTGGGGCTGGAATGTCGGGGGACCCCAGGGTCCCGTGGCGGCCCCGTCCCTCGACGAGGTGGCCGACCTGGTCCGAACCGAGATTCAGCGGCTCGAGGTCAAGGGCTCGGTCCCCGAGGCCCAGGCGGTGGCCCAGTACGGGGTGGAGCTGGGCCAGACCATCCTGCGGACCGTGCCGTTCACGGCGAACTGGACCCAGGCGGTGGCCGAGTTCGCCGTGAAGCGGCAGTCCCTCCGGGAACGGGTCATCGGCGTCGGGGTCTTTTCCCTCTCGTGGGACCTCCCCTTTGGGAAACCCCTGGCCACCTGGACCTGGGAACCCGACGCCTCGGCGAGCGACGTGAAGGCCTGGAGGGTCACCACGAAGCCCTTCTGGGAGGGACGGGCCTACGACACCGACGACTTCAAGCTCGCCAAGGCCGCCACCCGGGCGCCCTGGCCCGAGGTGAGCCGGCTGCGCCAGGGCGACCTCGTCCTCCCGTCGTGGATGAACCTCGATCTGCGCCCCGAAGGCAGCGACGCCCCCGTCCACTGGACCCGGATCGTGCTGCCGGCCCCTCCCGTTCCCTACGACCTTCCCGTGGAATAGCTGTGACAAAACAGTTCGTTTCGTAACAAAACGTGACAAATCGGAAGAATATCTCTTGCCCAACCCGGATTTCTTCGGAAAACTAGGGGTGGCGTTCCTTCGACGCCGAAGGAGTTCTTCATGAAGCGGATCGTATTCTCCCTCCTCGCCCTTCTGCTGGCGGGCGCCGTCCAGGCCCAGACCGTGGTGGTGGCCGCGGCGGCCAACCTGAGCGCCCTCGAGAAGCCCCTGTCCGACGCCTTTGCCGCCAAGAATCCCGGCAAGAGCCTTCAGTTCACGTTGGGGGCCTCGGGGGGGCTGGTCACCCAGATCACCCAAGGCGCCCCGTTCCAGGTGTTCCTGTCCGCCGACCGGGGCTTCGCCCAGAAGCTGGTCGACGCCGGCCTGGCCACGGGTCCCGTGAAGACCTACGCCGTGGGCAAGCTCATCTTCTTGGCCACCAAACCCGTGGACCTGTCCAAGGGCATCGCCGTGGTCCTCGACCCCGCCGTGGCCCAGTACGCCAACTGCAACCCCGAGACCGCGCCCTACGGCAAGGCGGCCACCGACGCGCTAATCAAGGCCGGTCTCTACGACCAGGTGAAGGCCAAGCAGGTGACGGCCCAGAACATCGCCCAGGCCCTGCAGTTCACCCTGACGGCCACCAACTTCGGCTTCGTCAACAAGTCGGCGCTGTACTCCAAAGAGGTGCAGCTGTACAACGTCGAGGGTAAGTTCTGGTTCGAGGTCGACCCCAGGCTCTACGCGCCCATCGAGCAGGGCTACGTGGTCCTCAAGGCCGCGGCCAGCCTCCCCGAGGTGAAGGCGTTTGACGAGTTCCTCCTGTCTCCCGAAGCGCAAAAGATCTTCGAGGCGTTCGGCTACGGAAAACCCTAGCCAGACCATGGACTGGGTTCCGT
>JAHFSN010000345.1 GCA_023265735.1 Spirochaetaceae bacterium
AACTGGAAGGCTGGCAAGTAAGCCTTTGGAGGCGGGAAGTCTCGGTCCCAATCCACCGAGTAACCCCGCTGGCCCGCCACCTGATGACCGCCTGACGGCGGGTACCGAATTGGAGGCACTCGATCTCCAATAGGGCTCTCGGAGGCCCGCAGATCCCGGTGCTTGACGTGATTGACGCGAAGGAATAGATTCTGGTTTAATCTTAATCAAGGAGATTGACATGAAGAAGTATATGCTTTTGGTCTCGTCACTCGTCCTCCTCGCGGGCGTTTCCTTCGGACAGAACAAGGACCTGGACACCATTACCAAGGCGGGGGTCTGGAAGGTGGGTACCGAGGGCACCTACCCCCCGTTCACCTTCCATGACGCTTCGGGCAAGCTCGTGGGCTTTGACGTCGAGATCGCCCAGGAAGTCGGAAAGCGACTGGGGGTGAAGACCGAGTTCATTGAGGGCAAGTGGGATGGCCTCATCGCCGGGGTGGACGTCCGCCGCTACGACGCCGTGGTGAACGAGGTGACCATCACCGACGCCCGGAAAGCCAAGTACGACTTCACGGATTCCTACATCGTCTCGAAGGCCGTCCTTATCGTGCGGTCCGACAACACCACCATCAAGAGTTTTGCCGACGTGAAGGGCAAGAAGCTCGGTCAGTCGCTGACCAGCAACTTTGGCAAGCTGGCCAAGGACAACGGTGCCGAAGTGGTGGCCGTCGACGGGTTCAACCAGTCCGTCGACCTCCTTCTGGCGGGCCGGATCGACGGGACCTTCAACGACAGCCTCTCTTTCTACGACTTTGCCAAGCAGAAGCCCGATGCCAAGGTGAAGATCGCCGCCAGCCAGGCGGACATCGACGCCCAGGGCATCCTGGTCCGCAAGGGCGAAGCGGCTCTGGTAGCCGCGCTCAACAAGGCTCTGGCCGACCTGAAGGCCGACGGAACCTACGGCAAAATCAGTCAGAAGTACTTCGGCGCCGACGTGTCGAAGTAAGGAGAAGAGAAAGTGCCCCGCTGGCTGGAAATCCTGAGGGACGCCTTTGTCCCCCTTGTCGCGGCCGGTGCGGCCTTCACCATTCCCCTGGCCCTGCTCTCCTTCGTCCTCGGCTTGGCCCTGGGGCTGGTCACCGCCCTGGGCCGGGCCTTCGGGCCTCCGCCGATGTCGGCGCTGGCCCGGTTCTATGTCTGGGTCATCCGGGGCACGCCTCTGTTGGTCCAGCTGTTTCTTATCTTCTACGGGCTGCCCGCCGTAGGTATCGTCATTGACGCCTTTCCGGCGGCCCTCATCGGCTTCTCCCTGAACATGGGGGCCTACACCAGCGAAATCATCCGGGCCGCCATTGCCTCGATTCCCCAGGGCCAGTGGGAGGCCAGTTTCTCGGTGGGGATGACCTGGACCCAGGCCCTGGGCCGAACCATTTTGCCCCAGGCCGCCCGGGTCGCTACCCCGCCCCTAGCCAACAGTTTCATCGCCCTGGTAAAGGACACCTCCCTGGCCGCGGCCATCACGGTCACCGAGTTGTTCCAGACGGCCCAGCGGATCGCCGCGGCTAATTACGAGCCGCTCCTGCTCTACAGCGAGGCGGCCATCATCTACCTGGCCTTCTGTTCGCTCCTCTCGGCCGCCCAGAGCCGACTGGAAACGCGCCTGGGTCGACACTTGAACCCCCTGGAGGTGGTGCGATGATCCGGTTGACGGGCATCGAAAAGGACTTCGGTCCCACGGTGGTTCTCCACGGGGTCGACCTCGAGGTCAAGGAGGGCACCGTGACGGCCCTCATCGGTCCGTCCGGTGGGGGCAAAAGCACCCTACTGCGCTGCGTGAACCTCCTAGAACGCCCTCGGGCCGGGCTCTTGGAATTGGGGGACCTCTCGGTGAAATTCCAGGGAAACCAGCCCCCCACCCGGGACCAGCTCCACGCGGTGCGCCGCCAAACCGGCATGGTCTTCCAGGCCTTCCATCTGTTCCCCCATCGCACCGCCCTGGGGAACGTGATCGAGGGTCTCCTCACGGTCCAGAAGCTGCCCCGACCGGCGGCCGAGGAGCGGGGCCGGGCCCTCCTGCAGAGGGTGGGCCTCTCGTCCAAGGAGAACTCGTACCCGGGCCAACTCTCCGGGGGCCAGCAGCAGCGGGTGGCCATCGCCCGGGCCCTGGCCGGAAACCCCAAGGTTCTGCTCTGCGACGAGCCGACCTCGGCCCTGGACCCCGAACTGGCCAAGGAGGTGGTCGACGTGCTGACGGCCCTGGCCCAGGATGGAGTGACCATGATCGTCGCCACCCACGACCTGCGGCTGGCCGGGGCCGCGGCCAGCCAAGTGGCCTTCCTAGACGGCGGACGGGTGGCCGAACTGGGGTCGCCGTCGGGCCTCCTCGGGAACCCCCGGCTGACCCGGACCCGGGAATTTGTCTCGCATCTGAAGGGCTGATTCGGCGGCCGCCCCGGTCGCGTTCCTTGTACAAGGTCCATCCGTGGATTACAATGACCTCACAAGGGGCCCCATGACCGTTCAATTCCTGGCCGAACTTCTAGAAGCAAAGCTCCACACCGCCAACACCAAGCCTCAGCTAGAGATCAAGTCTGCCTGCGGGGCGGACCTTATGAGCGATGTGATGGCCTTTGTTAAGGAAGACGTGGTGCTACTCACAGGACTGGTCAACATCCAGACTGTCCGAACAGCCAATCTCCTCGATATTCCTGTCATCGTGTTCGTCCGGGGAAAACAGCCGGACGCCGAGCTCGTCGAAGAAGCGTCCCGGGCTGGCATCGTCTTGATGACGACCAGGGACACGCTCTTCATCGCCTGCGGAAAGGTCTACGAGGCGGGAGTAAAGGCCGGGGGAACCCGGCCCGTCAGCTGAGGTTGCGGGCGGCCCGGAGAGAGTTCGCCACGGCCAGGAGGGCCACCCCCACATCGGCGAAGACCGCCTCCCAGAGGCCTGCCAGCCCTAGCCCCCCCAGAACCATAAACAGCGCCTTCAAGCCCAGGGCCATGGCAATATTTTGATACAGGATGCCGCGGGTCCGTCGACCCAGGCGCACAAGTCGAGCGGCCTGGAGGGGCGAGGAATCCAGCACCGCCACGTCGGCGGTCTCGATGGCAGCCGCGCTGGCCCCAGCCCCGAGGCTGGCCCCGACGGTGGCCCGGGCCAAGACGGGCGCGTCGTTGAGGCCGTCGCCCACGTACAAGGTGCGGCGTCCCTCGGACTCCCAGAGGTCCACAAAATCAAGTTTATCCTGGGGCAGCAGCCCGCCCTGGGCTGCGACGCCCCAGCTCTGTCCCCAGGCGGATACCACCGCGGGTGTATCGCCGCTGAGCAGGGCCAGGGGCCGGATGCCTAGGGAACGCAGTTCCTGGAGGGCCGCCGGGGTATCGGCCTTGGCAGGGTCTTCAAAATCAACCCGCCCGAGGTAGCTAGACCCGACGGCCGCGTGGACGGTGGTGGCCGTATCCTCCCCGGCCGGGATTCCTGCAAAACCCTGGGTTTGC
>JAHFSN010000346.1:0-2501 GCA_023265735.1 Spirochaetaceae bacterium
GCCGTCACCCTCGACGTCCAGCTAGATCCGAGCGTGGCCAGGCCCTCGCTTCCCTACCGCATCATTTCCCCAACTAACAGAATCGCCCAAGAGGCGTATCTCGCTACAGCGAAAGACCAGCTGTTCTCGACTCTCGACACGCTGATATTCGCCACCTATTCATTCGGCATCCTCGACACTTCCGGTACCCTTCAGGTTGACCGAGGCTTAGGTTTCGTTGGCGAAAAGGAGTACCCTTCATTCTCCGATTGCCTCACTGAAATCACCCGCCAAGGGTGGGCAATCCATTCCAGTTTCTACGGTGAATCGAAGGGTAACCGCGCTGTTTTCATGATCCTCAGCCGCTCCAACGAGACCCACTGACAAGGAGAATGTACGATGGACCTCTTAGTCCCTGGGCCCTCGAGGTCCATCCGTTGGAGCTATGAAACTCTAACCCTCCTCCAGTACAAACACCCTTTCAGAGCCACCGGGTTTCTTGTTGACACCCGATTCCCTGAAAGGTCCCTCGACGGACTCCGGCAGAACGTCCGAATTCTCGCCCGGTTCTACTCGGCCCGTCAGATTTACAACGCCGTCGCCTACCTCATCATGCTTCGGGAACAGGTCCCCGACCTCCTCCCGAACTTCACCCCTTCGGCCTGGAATTGGCTTGCCGTCAAGTCTGATGAACTCGACATCAAGCTCCGTTCCTTCCTTACATCGATAAAGGAGATCCAGAATGGACCTGATTCTGACTGAAAAGCCCTCCGTCGCTGCCGACTTCGCCAAGGCCCTTGGCGCCACCCGCCAAACAGGCTACTTCGAGGCCAAAACCGCCATCATCACCTTTTGTTTCGGCCATATGTTCGAGCTGTTTGACCCCGACGAATACGACCCGGCCCTCAAGAGTTGGAAGATCGAGCGGCTCCCGTTCGTCCCTCCGTCGTTCAAAAAGAAGGCCCTCTCGGCCAATGAGAAACAGCTATCGGTCATCCGCCAGCTGCTCCCGAAGGCCTCCCGAGTTATCCTGGCCACCGACGCCGGCCGCGAGGGCGAACTCATCGGCCGCGAGGTCCTCGAATGGGCCGAGTACCACGGCCCCGTGGACCGCTTTTGGTGTTCCGACGCCCTCACCGCGCCGGTCATCCTCGGGAATCTCACAAAGCTCCGCCCCGACCGAGACTACGACGCCCTCTATGACCAAGGCCGCTTCCGGCAGTATTCCGACTGGTTGGTCGGAATCAACTTCACCCGGTTCTTCTCGGTGGTTCTCCCGAAACCGCAGGACCGCAAGTCCTATTCAATTGGTCGCGTTCAGACCGCCGTCCTGGCCCTCCTGTGCCGCCGCGCCCAAGAGATCTCCCAGTTCAAGCCCCAGACCTTCCACACAATGGAAGGCCTTTTCCAGGCCCAGGGCGCCCGGTTCCCGGGCTCCCTGTTTTTAGAACAGGACACGAAGCGAATCACACGCTTTCCGGACCTGGCCCGGCTCACGGCGCTCACCAGCGCCATTTCGCCGCCCTCCCCGGCCACGGTCGAAAACGTCGATACCAAGACCAAGACTGAAAACCCGCCGCCGCTCTTCAATCTCACGGCCCTAGAGAGAGAGGCCAATCGGCGCCTCGGTTACTCGGCCGACCAAACCCTCACCCTTGCGCAGCGGCTTTACGAACAGTACAAAGTCCTTTCGTATCCCCGCACCCCCTCCCGGGTCCTGGCCGTCTCATCCGTCCCCCTTGTCGCCACCCTCATCAAGAAATTCAGCGCCTCTTTCCCTGACATCTTCTCCCAGGCCAGCCCTGACCTGGTCCGGGAAAGCAACACTTCCGTGTTCGACGATTCCAAACTCGTCGACCACCACGCCCTCATTCCCCTGGCCCTCCCTCCGCCCGACCTCCCGGACCCCGAAAAGGCCCTTTTTGACCTCGTGGTCAAATCCTTTGCCGCCGTCTTCTCCCCACCGGCCATCTTTGGCCTCACAGAGGCCGTTTTGCGCGTCGACGAGTGTCTTTTCGTGTCCAAGGGCAAAACAACCCTCCAAAGTGGCTGGAAAGCGATCTATGGGGCCTACAGCGCCGATTCAGACGAAGAGCAAGACCCGGAAATGCAAACCGAACTCCCCCCGCTGTCCCCAGGACAAACCATCAGCCTTGAGTCTCTCACCCCAAAGACCGGCCAAACTACCCCTCCAAAGCCATTCACCGAAGCCCAGCTGCTAGGAGCCATGGAGAAACCGTCCAGGTTCTACCAAGACGGTTTCCTGGACGATGCTACGGTTCTCCCTGGGCTTGGAACCGAAGCCACGAGAGCCTCGACAATTGAACTCCTCATCACCCGAGGCTACGTGGAACGCAAGAAACGTACCCTTCTCCCCACGGTCAAAGGGCACATCATCATTGACCACTTGAGCGCCGGTCCCCTGAAGTCCATTACCCTGGCTGAAGAAACCGCCCTTTGGGAACAATCACTCTTGGAAGACCCGGGCGAATTCTTCCGCAGAACCCAGGAATTCGTCCAGT
>JAHFSN010000346.1:2511-3474 GCA_023265735.1 Spirochaetaceae bacterium
TGGTTTCCCTAAAGCAGCATTGGGCCACCCTCACGGGCCCCGACCGCGCCGCGGCCTCGGCGCCCCCCCCGTCGGACATCGGTAAATGTCCGGTTTGTTCTGGCCCCATTGTGGCCTTCAAAGAACGTTGGGTCTGTCACCACGCCCTTGTCGCCGGAGGCTCCAGCTGCACTGTTTCCCTCGGCAAGAAAATCCTCGGGACACAGTTGACAGACGCCGACGCTAAGGCGATCTTTTCAGGCCGGAAAACCCGGCTGAAATCCTTCCAGTCCAAGGAAGGCAAACCCTTCAAAGCCATGTTAGGCTTGTCGAGCACCGGGAAACTACTTTTTGAATACGAAGGCAAAAAATCTTGATCCTCCAGCTGTCCACGTCCGAACAAAACAATAACCTTTCTCCCTTCGCCTTCGAGGTCCTCTGCTTCCGCCTCATGATCGACCGCCAAACCGCCACAGGCTTTGACGACGCCGGCACGATGGTTTCTCACATCGACAGCGGCGCCGAACGCCTTTCCCCCCGGGCCGCCCTCTTCTCGGGCGACCCCCGGACCTGGTGTCCCCCTTCGGGACTCCAGGTCCGGGCCCTTCTCTACAACCTGAAAACCATCAAGACCGCCTACCAGACCATGGACGTTTCGGCTAACACCTTCCGAAAATGGTCCTCTTGCGGAATTCAGAAATTTCACTTCTGGCGCCAGCTGCTCGACATTTTGCGGGTCCCTCATGAACCCTACATTGAACTTCCGCTCAAATCTGTGAAACTGTGGGATAGCATTAATGAGCCTGAATCCGAATTTTAACCCCACGGGTGGCCCATGGTCATTAAAAGTCGTCTCGGAATTTTCATGCCTACCTCAGAGCTTGAGTTCGAGTATCACTACTTCAACCTCAAAAAACTCCAGCTTAACGTTGAGGGCTACGACAGGACCGGGCGCCCCGCTTTCCTTCTCGAAAAGACCGTCGA
>JAHFSN010000347.1 GCA_023265735.1 Spirochaetaceae bacterium
GCAGTGGAGC
Source organism: Spirochaetaceae bacterium (assembly GCA_023265735.1). GTDB lineage: Bacteria > Spirochaetota > Spirochaetia > JABEVK01 > JABEVK01 > JAIFLN01. The sequence goes on from JAHFSN010000347.1 coordinate 11, forward strand.
GGGGGACAAAGCGAGTCGTTGCCGTGGGAACCGAGGCCAAGCATATGCTTTGGAAAACTCCGGGAGAAATCATCGCTATTCGGCCTCTCCGAGACGGAGTGATTGCCGACTTGGAAACCACGGAAAAAATGATCCGCTATTTCATCGGAAAGGTCCTCCCCAAGCGTTGGTTTGTCCGTCCCCGAATGGTCATCGGAGTTCCCTCCTGCATTACCGAGGTGGAGCGCCGCGCAGTCGAAGAGTCGGCCTACAAGGCCGGCGCCCGAGAGGTTAAGATCATCGAGGAATCTTTGGCGGCCGCCATCGGCGCCGATATTCCGATTTTCGAGCCCGCCGGCCACATGGTGTGCGACATTGGCGGAGGAACCACCGAGATTTCTGTTATTTCCCTGGGGGGCATGGTGGTCACGAATGCCATTCGCCTCGGCGGTGATGAGTTTGACGAGGCCATCATCAAGCACGTGAGGAACGTCCATAACCTGATTATTGGGGAACAGACCGCCGAGAAGCTGAAGATTAGTATTGGAAACGCCGCGCCCGACAAGACCATCGAGAAGATGGAGATCAAGGGAACAGACGCCATTACAGGGCTCCCCCGGCGTCTCGAAATCGACTCCATTGAAGTTCGGGAAGCCTTGCAGGAACCGATTAACGTGGTCATCGAAGAAGTGAAGAAGACCCTGGGGCAAACGCCGCCGGAACTCGCGGCGGACATCGTCGAACGGGGAATCGTCATGACCGGCGGAGGATCTCTCTTGAAGGGTCTTCCGAAACTTCTGGCCAAGGAAACAGGCGTCCCCGTTTTTCTCGCCGAGAACGCCCTGTACTGCGTTGCCCTGGGGGCGGGAATGTACTTCGATCAGGCCAAGCTCAACAATAACCGCAACCTCTACAACAATATCAACTCATGAGTTCCAGCAGTTCCGCCCTGCGGTCGCTCGCCGACCGGTATCGGCGTGGATTGATCCTTACGTCTTTCCTCGTAGCCTCGTCGGTGATGATCCTCTTCAACGGAACGCCGGGCGTTGCCAAGCCTCAGGAGATCGGCCTTTCGATCGTGGGGTTCTTTCAGGGCATCATTGAGAGGAGTCTTCACACGGCGGGGGATCTCACAACTTCGGTCGTGAACCTTGCCAACCTCGAAGTTCAATACGAAAAGGCCTCGGCACTAGTGAAGAAGTACGAGGGGAATGAGAGGACCGTGGTCCAGCTTCGGGAGGAGAACCAGCGACTCCGAGAGCAGCTTGGTTTTCATCAGTCTCTCCCTTTCTTCAACGTTCCCGTCGAAGTCATTGGGAAGGATCCCTCGCGGGTCTACTCGACGATCGTCATTGGGAAAGGGTATCTCGACGGACTGCGGAAGGGTCAGGTCGTGGTGGCTACCCAAAATGGCGTGACGGGCCTCGTCGGGAAGATCTCCGAAGTGGGCCTGACCTCTGCCATTGTTCAACCCATCCTCGACGCCAACCTTTTCATTGCGGCTCGGGTCGAAAACACGAGGCACGAAGGACTCGTGGCGGGGAAGGGCAACAACGAAGAGAGCTTGACGCTTTCCTTCGTAAAAAAGGATGCCAGCAGTTCCGTCCACAAGGGCGATCTTGTGGTGACCGCAGGGATCGACTCGCTCTATCCCGCGGATCTCTTAATAGGCCGAATTCGGAACATCGAAGCCAAGGAGTATCAAACTTCCCTCGACATCGAGTTGCAACCGGTCCTCGACTTTGATCGCCTGGAGTATCTCAACGTCCTGAGGTCCGAACAATGATTCGATCCATTCTTTGGGCTCTGGGTATCCTTGGGGTGCTTCTTCTCCTTCAAACCACCCTGCTGAGCTACTTTGTCATCTACGGCACCAAGCCCGACGTGATCCTCGTGGTTTTTGTGGTACTGGCAACCCTCAACGGAAGCTTCACCAGCCAAATTGTCGGTTTTGTCATAGGACTGGCGCTGGATATCGTCTCCCTGTCTCCCCTGGGATTCCACGCCTTTCTGTTTTCATTGGCGGGGTATCTGTTTGGATTGGGAAGCGGAAAAATCTACTTTGATCCCTTGGTGATTCCGGCTCTTCTTGGATTTCTCGCCACGGCCTACTATGCGGTCGGCGGCTTTCTCCTTACCTTCATCTTCCATCTGGGCGACCCGTGGTCAGCGTGGTTCCATCTCGGTCTCCTGATTCAACTCCTCCTCAACGTCATCCTGGCACCGGTTGTCTATTGGCTCCAGGGCTGGATCCGGGAGAGGTTCCAAAACCCAAGGAGAGGCTTCGGTGGCTGATCGGTTTCCCATGGAGGGAACCCGTTCCCGCCTCGTGTTCACCCTTGACCCGTGGCTCATGATTGCTGTAGTCGGACTGATGTCAGTTGGCATCCTGTTCATCTTCTCCAGCGGGGTCAACTCAACGGGAGCTCTGGTGACGACGGAGTACATCAAGCAGCTCATTTGGGCGGGCGCCGCCCTGGCAGTTCTCGTGGCTATCAGCTATGTCAACTACAATTTCTTGCGGGACATGAGCGTGTGGATCTACCTGTTCTTCCTGATTCTCTTGGTCCTCACGCTCCTTTTCGGCCGGGTAGTCAACGGCGCCCGGGCGTGGATCGGGATCTTTGGACTGGGCGGTCAGCCCTCCGAGTTCACCAAGATCGCCACCATCCTTTTTCTGTCCCGTTTTCTCGCCAACAAGCGAGCTGAGATCCGAGATTGGAAGGTCTTTCTCAGGGCGCTTCTCATTGTTGCAGCCCCCATGCTCCTGATCATCCGGCAGCCCGACACCGGGACGACCCTTGTCTTCATTCCTATATTTCTGACGATGCTCTTCATGGCCGGAGCAAAACCCCATCACGTCTTGTTCGTCGCTCTGATTGGCGCGCTGTCGGTGGTTCTGGCCCTGGTGCCTTCGGTCGAGTCGATCATCTACCATGAGACCAACGGTTTCGGTATTCTCCTCACCGACCTGCGCGCATTTCTTATTCTGACGGGCATTTTGATTTTGATCGTCGTTTCTGCCTTGTTTGGACTGCGTCAATTCAAGCAGCGGGTCTACTATTGGGTGGCTTACTTTTTTCTGATTCTCCTCGTCTCGTTCCTCCTGGGTAACGTCCTGCGCCTCATCCTCAAGGACTACCAGATCATGCGCTTCATCATCTTCCTTGACCCGAGCCTCGACCCCAAGGGGTCGGGGTGGAACCTGATTCAGTCAATGACGGCCATAGGGTCGGGGGGGTTTCTCGGAAAGGGTTTCCTCCTTGGGACCCAGAGCCACTACCGCTTTCTTCCCATGCAGAGTACAGACTTCATCTTTTCTATCCTCGGCGAAGAATGGGGCTTTGTGGGCGGACTTCTGGTCTTCGGGCTGTTTTTGCTTCTGCTGTTCCGCTTGCTGCACTTCATTCAGGCCATCAAGGACAACTTTGGCATCTTGGTTATCGCGGGCTTCGTGGGGATGTT
>JAHFSN010000348.1 GCA_023265735.1 Spirochaetaceae bacterium
CAGGTGGAGGAAGGTCATCCGGTTGGCCCACCAGCGGGTCAGGCCATCATCAAGCCGCTGAAAAACCTGCCTGTACCGGGCGGAGTGGGCCAGCCAAGACCCCCCCAACGTGAGGAATTCGCACCGGCGCAGCCCATCGAGGGGCAGCTTCTCGAAAAGGGACGAAACGGCCGCCTCGCTGTCGGTTTCCAGCCACAGCAGGCGCGGGTCCTCACGCTGGGGCCCCAAGTGGCTCCGAAACCGCCCGTCGCAGAACCTTCGGAGTTCGGGGTCAACCTCAAGGAGGATCACGACGCTGTCGTCGGACAGGCGCTGGAGGAGAACGTCGAGTCCCCAGCCCTCGAGGGGGGAGGGGACAAAAAAAAGGCTCCCGGGCCGGGGGGCCGCGGGAACCTTGCGGGTGGCGGCGTCGATGCCTTCACCCGGGGCTCGAACCCTCCGACCTTTCCAAGTCAGAAGGGGCTCGTCACTCATCTGGTCGGAAAGAGGCGACTGAACTCGGCCTGAAACTGATCCTTAAACTTGGGGCTGGCGAGGATCTGCTGCTCAAGGCTCTGACCGCGCTCGGTCACGATGGCCGACTGGACTTGGGCCGGCGAGATGGGGGTTTCGTTGGGCATGGCCATCATTTTGACGGCGTCAACTTTCACGACCAGAACCGCCGGAGAAGCGAGGATGGGAGGGCTGATCTGGCCGAGGGTGAGGCGGAAGGCCTTCTTGAAGAAGTCCTCGTTCGACGCCAAACCCCGCCAGGTAGCTTCCTTGCTCGCGTCGGTCACCGACGGAAACAGGGAGTGATTTCCAAAGTTCAGGGAAACCCAGTCGGTCGTTGTCACCGTCTTCCCGGCCTTCTTTGCGGCACCAACCAGGTCTCCTTTTGCGGCTTCGGCAAAGGCCTTGGCCTGGGCCTCAAGATTGTCCTCCACCAGGCCCCTTTCGCTGCGACCCAGGTACGCTCGGACCACCGCGAGGGTGTCGGTGCTGGCCAGGTCGGCGTCGGCGGCGGGGGCGTTCACCTTGTAAATCGTCCAGCTCTTGTCTCCCTTCACCACGGCCGAAACGGCGCCCTTGCCCAGGGTGAAGAGCTTTTCCAGGTCATCGGACTTGGCGAAATCGGATTTCAGTTCATAGAAGCGGCGTACGCCGAGGTTGCCCCCGGACTGGGCCAGTGTGTCCTTGGAGTAGGCCTTTGCCAGGTCGGCAAATGCCTTGTCCCCCTTTACGGCCTCGTCATGGACCTTGTTGGCATCGCCCTCGGAGGTGTCGATGGTGATCTTGCTCACGTCGATGGTGCGGAAGAGGGCCTTGTTCTTCGCGGCGTAGTCCGCCACCAGCGCCTGGGGATAGTCGGTGTCGGTGAAGGTGACATACGAGAACTTCTTCTGGGGATACGCCATCGAGGCGATGAAATCCTTGGTCGCCGTCGAGAGGAGGGGGCCCTCGATGTGATCCCCCGCGTATTGCTGGACAATGAGGTTAGCCTTCGTCTCTTGCTTGTAGCGGAACCGATCGGCCGACCCCGTGGTGCGGTACAGCTCCTCGCTGAACTTGCCATCCTTCTGGTAGTTCGGATGGAAGACGAGGGCTTTGTCGATCTGGGAATCGGTGACCACGATGCCCGCCACTTCCGCTTCCCGCTTCAGGGCAACCTGGACGGCGGTCTGTTCAAAGGCCTGGCGCCAGACAAGCTGGCGCTGCAGCTCGATGTTGTTGTTGCCTTGGTTGAACTGCTCGTAGAAACGGTTGAGCTGTTCGACGTGCTGGGCGAAGGCGTTGCCTTGGATGAACTCGATGGGGACCCCATCGTAGGTTCCAAAAATGGCGCTGGGTTGTTCACTCACCTTGCTGACAACGGGGGCGCCCACGAACGTCACAACGATGACGACGAGGATGATCGCCGAGAAAAACGTGATCCCAAGACCATGGGAGTGCTTTTCCTTGGTGGGTTTTTCGGGGGGCAGTTTCACGGAATTCGAGGGCATGACTCATCCTTGTTGACGGGAATGGAATAGCCCAAAGTAGCACGGACAAGGGTCGCTGTCAACGAACGGGAGACTCGGGAGGGGACAACGGAAAGGTCAGGGTCACATCGACGCGCCCCCGGGTACCCAGCCGGGCGCGAAGGCGGCCTCCCGTCTCCATACGGATCTTGGCGTAACCGAGCATGGCCTTGGCTCCTGGTTCGGTGAGAGAGGTCAGAACCCGCTTGCGGAACGCCTCTTTGGCGTCGCGCTCGGCCCAGACGGCTCCGATTTCCTGCCGGATGGAGTTCAGAACCTGCCGGCCTTCCTCCCGGAGGGTGTTGCTCACCTGAAGGAGGAGCTCGGTGGGGGACTTGGAGAGCCGCACCGCGAGGTAAGTTCCCGGGGGACTGTATTTGAAGGCGTTTTCCAAAAGTTCGGCCGACGCGGTCGAAAGCCGTTCGGCGTAGGTCTGCGCGTCCGGCTGGCCCTGAAAACAGGCCAGGATCAGGTCGCCAAGATACTTCCGGGTTGCCTGGACGAAGGGAAGCTCGTTGGTCACGATGGTCCTCAGAAGGACCTCATTTCGGCGATGCAGCATAGTTCTGACCGCAGTGTAGCCTAGGTCGGGGAGAAAGACCAGAGTCACGGACCCTGGGCGAGTTCCTGGAAGAATTTCTGGGCTCTGAGCTTCGTGGCCCGGGGGTAGGGCCCCTTGTAGAGCCTCTGGACGAGGGGAACGAGGACGGGGTCGGTGCTCATCCCATTGGTTTGCCAGAGGCTGATGGCCGAATCCAGCACCGCTTGGGCAACCTGGGGTTGGTCGGACATCCGGCTCAGGAGCTGCTGCAGCTGCCTCAAAACCTTGCCATCACCGTCCCAACCCGATCGTGCCAGGGCACGGGCCCCTTCGGCTGCCACGACGGGATCGAACTCCCGGTCGACTAAATCGAGGAGTTCGCCGCGGTCTTCCAGGCCGGCCGATTGGCTGAGGAGCCGAAAGGCGCGGAGCCGGAGGCCCGGCCAGTTGTTCGTCACCCGGCCCTGGCTGTACTTCAGGTCGGTGAGGCCCGATCGGGCTAGTTTGAGCAGGAGAACGTTGGCAAAGGGGACGCTCTCGACGAGGAACCCCGATTCGGCCTTGGCTTCCAGCAGGTCGAGGACCTGGGCTTGTTTGTCCTCCTCCCCCGAAGCGACGAGTTGGAAGAGGTAGTTGAATTGGACGTCGTCCAGCCAGTCCGCAGCCCGGGCCGCCACGGTGGCTCCCCCCGAGGACGCGTACGATCGGCCAGGATTTCCTCCGGCCACGGGCCAGCCGTAGGGGGGCCACCGGAATCCCTTCCAGAGGTGAAGGGTCCACTGGGAGTCTCCCCAGGCGCCGACCCCGCGGTCGGTGACCAGGAGGTCGGACGCCGGAGGGTGGGGGTCAAGGACGCCCAGAAACCTTCCGTCGTAGGCCCACAGCTCGACCCCTCCGGTGGTTCCTACGAGG
>JAHFSN010000349.1 GCA_023265735.1 Spirochaetaceae bacterium
CCGCACTGAACGCCTTCACTCCTTTGTCAAACCGTGCTTGAGCGGCCCGGTTCGAAGCGGGGTCCGAAGCCAGAAGGGCGTCTTTCTGGCCCAACCTCAGCTCGTCGTAGTCCCTCTGCATGGCATTGACGATCTTGAGCGAGACGATTCCCGTGTCCCACTGGATCTGTTCTGCCTCTTTGATGGCGTTCAGGCTGAGAATCCCGGTCAGGCCGATTCCACCCCCGATGAGGCTGACGACCAAAAAGCCCATGAGGAGCTTGACTCGTAACGACATTGTGATCTCCTTCGCGAAAGCCCGGGGCAACTCGATGAGGTCCATGGCTGACTGAAGAAATTCTAGTCGATGGCCTGGTCAAAAGACAGGAGAATTCGAACCTCTCATACTCCAGGTGACCTCAATACCGTTCGAACTCGTCCTCGGCCCTCTGCAAGAGGATCTTCGTGCCGTGGACGCCGCCCCGGCGACCCTGGTGGATCATCGGGAGTTCCTTGGTCGGATTCCGCGGCAGCAAGCCGGTATCACCCTTTCGCCCCGTCTTCAATTGGATGACGGCGGACTGCATGACCACGGCCTGGGACGACAGTTCCTCGGCGGTGGAGGCCATCTCCTCGGAGTTCGACGCGTTCTGCTGGACGACGCTGTTGAGCTGCTGGATGGCCGAGTTGATCTGCTGGACCCCGCTGGACTGCTCGGTGCTGGCCGCGTGGATCTCGGTCACCAGATCGGAGGTCTTCTGGATATCGGGGACGAGGCGGTCGAGCATCTGGCCGGCCTGCTCGGCGACCCCCACGCTCTCCTTGGACAGCTCCTCGATCTCGCGGGCGGCCGACTGGCTGCGCTCGGCGAGCTTCTGGACTTCGTTGGCCACCACGGCAAACCCCCGGCCGTGCTCCCCGGCCCGGGCGGCTTCGATGGCGGCGTTGAGCGACAGGAGGTTGGTCTGCCGGGCGATGTCCTGGATGATGAACACCTTCTCGAAGATGTTCTTCATGGCCTCGGCGGTCTGCTTCACGGCGGTTCCGCCTTCCCGGGCGTCCATGGCGGACTTGGTGGCGATCTTTTCGGTCTGGCTGGCGTTGTCGGCGTTCTGCCTGATGGTGGCCGACAGCTCCTCGACGCTGGCCGAGACCTCCTCGAGGCTGGAGGCCTGTTCATTCGCGCCCTGGGCGATGGTCTGGGAGGACGTCGAGATCTGTTCGACCCCCACGGTCACGTTGCCCGTGGACTCCTCGATGCGGGCGAGGATTCGAAGGATCGAACGCGTCAGGAAAAGCCCTGTCACGATGGCCACGAGCATTCCCAGCAGATCGATGGCCAGAGTGAGGACGGTGATCTCGGACGCCAGCCTCTGATTTTCCTCGGACTGCAGCCGGGCTCTCGCGACCGCCGCCTGGGAGATCTCGTCGATGGTGGCGTTTAGGGTGTCGATGGCCTTCGTAAATGGACCGGTCACCAGGGCCGCCGCTTCGGCTCGCTTTCCGGCCTCCGAAAGAACAAACATTTGGTCGATGAATTGGTAGAACTGATCGAGTTCTGTCTGAAACTTAGCGAAGGTGCCCCTGTCTGTCTCGTCGGAAAGGGTTTTTTTGTAAGTCTCCGACGCCTTGGCGAGCACGGTCTTGCGGCCCGCCGCCTTGTTCTTTTGGGTCTCGATCTCCTTGGGATCGGTGAGAGAAATCGCGATCATGGCATTCCCTCGGATCCTATTGACCGAGGCGCCAAAGTCGACCACGGCCGAGAGACCGATGCAATCCTGTTGGTAGAGTTTGCTGTCCGCCGCCGCTGCCGTCTGCAGCCCCGCGATACCGATCAGGCCTACAACCAGGGCGATCAACGCGATGCCAATAAACGCCGTCAGAAGCTTCGTTCTTAGTCCCATGGCACGATCTCTCCTCTTGACTTGGGCCCTTGGGCCTCGGAAGGAACAAAGAAGGAGCACGGAGCCATCAAGTCTGAGAGAAAGTCTAGCGGACGGTCACCGCAAAAGAAAGCAAGAGTTTGTTGAACCTAAAACCTCGGTCACGGGAACGGCAATTTGCCATGGTATACTGCTCATATGTTGGTTCTGAAGCGACGTCCCCTTCATGCCCCCCTCCGGCTGATTTTCCTGGTTCTCTTGGCGGTGCTGATGGTGGGCTGCGACGAAATCAAGCAAGCCCGGGCCTCTGGACAAGGTCGAACCATCCAAGTGATTGCTTCCGACGGCTGGATTTATGACGTGATCGGAGAGAATGCCAAGCAGTTCGAAAAGGAGACGGGCATCAAGGTGGTCTTCTCCAACTACGCTCCCCACGTGTACTTCCGGGCCCTCGAGACCATCCTCAACTCCGGCGAAGCGACGGACGTGTTCCTTATGCAGTCGACCCGATGGTACTTGGGCGGCGAGCTCGATCCCCAGAAATACTGCATCGACCTGACCGGAGAAGAGTGGGCCCAGCGTCTCAAGTCGGACTGGCTCCCCACGGTTTCCCACAATGGACGCCTCTATGGTCTGGTCATCTGGGACGACAGCACGGGCTGGGTCTATACCTACAACGACAAGGTCTTTAAGCGCCTCGGACTCTCGGTACCCAAGACGACCCAGGAGTTCTTCGACGTCTGCGAGAAGATCAAGGCGGCGGGGATCACCCCGGTTTACGAGCCGGGAGCCAGCCGCTGGCACTCGTCCCTCACGTTCTTTGAGATGGGCAGCACCTTTGAGGAGAGGGATCCCGGCCTCTACAAACGGCTGAACTCCAACACCGAGACCTTTGCGGGGTACAAGCCCTTCCGCCTGGCCCTCGAGCAGATTCTGAGGGCCATGCATCGCGGCTATTTTGGAGACAACTTCATGGCCAACACCATCGAAGGGGCGAAGACCGCCCTGATCTCGGGCAGCGCCGCCATGACGCTCAACAAGGTTGGATTCTCCCGAAGTGTCCTCAAGGCCAACCCCGACTCCGGGGCGGAATCCTGGGGCATGTTCCCTATTCCTTGGCTGGACAACCGAACCGTGAGCATCGAGAAGTCGGCCCCTACGTGGTTTGGCAATTCCAAGAGCCGCGACCCCGACGCCGTGCTGCAGTTCTTCCGGTTCATGACCCGCCAGGACAACCTTGACCGCTACGCCGCCGAACAGCCCGAGGGCACGAGCCTGTCGTTTCCGACCAAGACCGTTCCCCTGCAGGCCAACGAAAAGGCGTTCTTTGACTCGACCCACGTCGGCGGCGAGCCCTTTCAAGGGGGCGTGAAGTACATCATGGGCCAATGGATGGAAATCGAGGCCGATTTCGAGCAGATGCTGGCGGGGGCGACCACCCCCGAACAATTCCTGGCGGTCGTCGACGCCCGGCGAGCCAACATGGCCGCTGCCGCCGGAGACCCAGCCTGGGCGACCGTTAAGCCTGCTTCATCGAATCCTTGAAGGCTGTGGGGTTGAACCCCGTTTCCCTCTTGAACAGTC
>JAHFSN010000350.1 GCA_023265735.1 Spirochaetaceae bacterium
CCAGGTGACGAGCTCCGACGGCTTTTCCTGGGACGATCCCGCCCAGGGGCTCCGGGACCTCGAGGCGACAACCCGAGATTTGGAAGACACGGACTATCTTCTCTCGGGAACCTCCCAGGGGGGAAACCTCGCGTTCCTCGGGGCGCTGAAACTGGGTCGAGACTATTTGGGAGTGATGCCGGCCCTGACGGATGCCAGTCTGTCACGGATCCCAGACGTTCCTACGAGTCGATTTGTCTTCTTGATCGGGGACGACGACCCACACCGAAAGAATGCCGCCCGGGCCTGCGAGAGCCTCCGGGACCGAGGAGCTCACGGGGAGATGCTGAGCCTGGGTGCCGGGGGCCATTGGTTGCCCGACGACTTTGCCCTCCGCTACGAACGCGCCTTGCAGAGATTTTCGGGAGCCTCTTCCGGCAGCGGCAATTAGTTCATCGCCGGAGAGCCAGATCTCGGGGACGCAGACCGTGGGCCCGGACCTGCTCCCTCCAGCCGAGCTCGCCAAAGAATCGATACAGGAAGCGGGGGAGACCGGGGGAGGCGAAGAGGTTTTCGCCGCCGGACTTCTGCCGGATGCGGCCTGCCAGGATCCGAAGGGCCCCCGAGACCTTCCTTCGCGGACCACTCCCCGGGGGAATTCGCGCCACCGCGGCCAGGGCAGGTCCGGCACCGATGCCCACACCCTGACCCCACACCAGGCCCGTCCTCGCGCACCAGCTTTCCAGGATCGCCAGGGAATGGCGATTCTGGGAGGCCTCAAAGAAGCCGCAATTGGCGATGGCATAGACGACGGGCCCCGACCCGAGGCTCCGCTCGCGGAGGCGATCCTCCCCCTGGACCAGGGCCCGGAGAAGATGGGACGGGACCCCGTCCACGTACGTGGGAAAGGCGAAGACGACCGCGTCTTGGTCCCCCAAGGACCCCAGGCTTTCCCCTGCGGCCGGGCGGACGGAGATCTCGATGAACTCGGCCCCGCCCAGGAGCTCTTTCAGTTCTTGGAGCAGGAGCGCCGAGACGCTGTCCTTCCCCTTCGGACTGCCATTGACCAGGGCGATCTTCATGACAGGGCCTCTCCGAAGGACTGGGGACGGTCCCGAAAGGAGATCTCAGCGACGTGGGCATCGAAGTTCAGGGCGTTGGCGTAGACCAAGTCGACCGCGGTGGCCCGTTCCTGGTTGGTCAGATTCTGACCGTAGAAGAGCGCGCGCAAACGGATGACATTGTCGTACCGGCGCCGGTGGTGCATTTGCTTGTTCTTGAGGACGAAGCCCGGTTGGACGTAGGAGATGCTGCGGTCAAACACGTTCTTCACGAAGGGGCTGAACCCGCCGTAGACGCACTGGCTCAGCACGGTCAGCTGCTCGCAGTGAGACAGGAGTTCTCCCAGGTTCTCGTACCCGTCGTCGAGAACACACCGGCCAGGGGTCTTTATCCAACACCCAAAGCAGCCGATGCAAGGCTGAATAGTTCCATCGTCAAAGACGACGTGGGCCCCCGTTTGAGGCACCATCAACGACGCCTCGTCCGGCTTCAGATCGTGGACGATCAGATGCATCTCACCCTCCCAGCTCAGACACCCATCCTACACCCACCCACCGGCCGGCAAGCGAAGCGAGGCCCATGGAGATCAGGGCGACGGAGATCGGCTTTTTGGCGAAGCCGAGCAAGGCGAGGAGCGCAGCCGTACACTTAGTACGGCGAGCACCGGAGTCCGCCGCGAGACGAAGCCAAAAGGCCGAGATCCTAGCCCGGGAAGTCGCACAACGCTTCTATCCGCTCCCGTGACCCATCCCGCACCCAGGCGTCCAGCTGCGCCGGATCCTTGAGCTGCTGACCCCGGACGCGGCCGACCAGATAGAACGCCGTGGCCAGGTCCGGCAGGGCGCTCATGTCGCCGATGAGCTTCTCCCACTGCGACAGGGGGAAGACGTCTTCCTGGCCGTGGCCCCACCGGCGCTTCACGTCCTTGATGGTGATGTACGTGGGCATTCGGCTGCCGAGCTGCCTCACGCCCTCGAGCACCTTCTGGGGGTCGGCGAGGTCTTGGCGGTCCAGGCCGAAGAGGTCGAGGAGGGTGGCGATGCGGATCCAGCAGGTGGCCGAGTTGTAGTACGAGAGGCGCGACTCGTCCTCCTCCCGGGGGAAGGCGAGGCCTTCGACCAGCCGCAGGCGGCCGTTGACCCGGGCCAGGCCGCCGCCATGGTCCTCGAGGCGCCGGGTGATGACCTCCCAGCAGAAGGCGCGGTCGTGGGCCAGGGCGTGGCCCAGGAGCGTGGGGTCGAGGACGGCCCCCAGGGTGTCGAGGTTGTGGAGGAGGATCCATTCCAGTTCGGGGCGGGCTTCGAGGGCCCGGCCCAGGGTGCCATTGAGGAGGAGGTTGGCCACCTCGTACCAGTGTCCCACCGGGTGGACGCACTGCGACGGCAGGTTGTCCCGGTAGTCCGACCCTTCCCCGGTCTTCTGGGCCCAGTCCATGAGGGCCCGGCGGCCGCTGTCGACCACCTTCTGCTTGCGCTCTTCCAGGCGCTGCTGGCTCGATTCCTCCCACAAAAACCGCAGGTCGCGGACCATGGGGACCATGCGCAGGCCGATGGACCGGCCGGGGGACACCCAGGCTGGCAGCCCCGGCTCCTGGGCGGTCCAGGCCGCCGCCAGGTCGCTGACGGCCCGGTGGGTGAGCTCGCTGGTGGTGATGACATGGAGGGGAGCCTTGCCGAACTCGTGCCAGGCCCGGCGCGCCTTGGCCCGGTGCACCTCGAGGAAGTTGCGGTAGGTACCCCCCAAGACGGCAAAGGGATGGAGGGCCTTCACGGTGCCCGCCCCCTGGGTCCACCGGGTGCTGGCCCCGCCGGCCAGGGTGACGACCATGACCCGGCCCTCCTGCAGGGCCTTCTGGCCGCGCTGGCGGTGGTCGGCCGACACCGAGGCCACGGGGACGACGTCGCCGGGTTTGGCGTCTTCGATGTAGGTGTCCGACGGCAGGCGGTTCTGGGCCAGGCCGATGCGGCCGGCCTGGAGGTCGTGACGGATGGCCTGGTGGGCCACCGGGTCGAAGCCGCCCTGGTCCAGGGCCTCCTGCAGGTTTCCGGTCTGCCGCGACGCGGTGCTGGGCAGCAGCCGGTCGAGGACGGCCGCCGCGATGGTCCCCTGGGTATCCTCGCAGGTGCCGGCGGTCACCCAGCGGCGGGTGAAGAGGGCCAGCTCGTGGCGGTGGTCGAGGGCCAGGGCGTCGCCCAGGGTGGTCCATTCGCGCACGTGGGCCAGGGCGTAGTTCGGCGAGGGAATGCCCAGCCCCGCCCCTAGAAACTCGGCCACGGTGCCCCGGTCGTTGATCCGGAAGTCGTAGACCACCGGGTCCATGGCAAACGGGAGGGCCGCCTTCATCTCGTCCTTGATCTGTTTCATCCGCCGGCCCAGCCATTCCTGGGCGGCCTGCTTGTGGGCGG
>JAHFSN010000351.1 GCA_023265735.1 Spirochaetaceae bacterium
GGGCCGTGATCACGATCAAGAACAAGACCGATGGTTCCGTGGATCCCGACTCCTTCTTTCTGCTGGTGGGGGGCGGCACCAACTCGATGTCGGTGTATGTGAAGCGGGCGAGGAACATCTAACCCGATCAGGTCATGGAGAATCTGGAGGAGAAGTACTTCGTCGGCAAGTACAACCGCAAGCCCTTTGTGTACGATCTGCCCCTCGAAGGAGAGATCGCCCGGTCGGGAGCCGATCGGTTCCTGCTGGAATACGACTTCGGCAAGGACCTCTTCCCCGAGATTGAGGGCGGCGACTTCTCGGCGTTCCTCTACAAGCAATCGACCAAGACCCTGTACCGAGTGAACTACTTCATCAACTTCTCCCAGAAGAACATCGATTTCTCCCAGCGGATGAGGATCTACCAGTACCTCCTGCTCAACCTGACGTACGTCTTTCTCAACGAGGATCCGGGAAGAGACGGCTGAGTCGAGTCGTTTGACGGGAGGAAGCCGCCGATGTAGCCTGGAAGCCAAGGATGGCGGTCCCATGGAGCAAATCAACGCGATCGAACTGGCCGACGAGAGGATCTACCCGGACGAGGTGGTCCTCCAGCGAGTGTTGGGAGACTCTTTTGGCGCCTATTCCCGCTTGCTGGACCTTTTTGCCGAGAACGAACTGACGACCGAATGGAGATATTACAAAGACGGAAAGGCCTGGCTCGGCAAGGTTCAGAGGAAGAAGAGGACCGTCGTCTGGATGTCCGCGTGGAAGGGCTTCATGAAGGCCACCATCTACTTCCCCGACCGCTGCGCCGACAGCCTTCTGGCCCTCGACCTTCGACCGGAAACCAAGGAACGGATGACGTCCGTGAAGCCCGTGGGAAAGTCGCTGCCCTGTATGTTTGAGGTCCGCAACGACGAGGTCCTGAAGGATCTTGAGACGGTGATGAGGTACAAGATTTCGCTGAAGTGAGCACCCCCCACAGGCGGCAAGCGAAGCGAAGCCCGTGTAGATCGGGCGACGGATCCGCCCCCAGCAGACGGCAAGCGAAGCGAAGCCCGTGTAGAACTGGGCGACGGAGATCGTCATTTTGGCAAAGTCGAGGGAGTGCACGGAGCGCAGTCGTACTCCGTGTACGACGAGCACCGCACACGACCGAGACGAAGCCAAAATGACGAGATCCTAGCCCAAGCAGGCCTCTTACGCTTCCGCCTCTAGGACCCGCTTCTCCCCTTCGGCCAGGAACTGCTCGGTGTACAGCGCGAAGTACCGTCCCCGCCGGGTCATGAGCTGTTCGTGGGTGCCGTCCTCGACCACGTGGCAGTGCTCCAGCAGCAAAATGCGGTCGGCCCGTCTCACGGTGCTGAGCCGGTGGGCGATGAGGAAGCTCGTGCGCCCCCTCAGGACCACCTCGACCGCGTCTTGGATGAGGCGCTCGGTCTCGGTGTCCACCGAGCTGGTGGCCTCGTCGAGGATGAACAGCGCCGGGTTGGCCAAGACGGCCCGGGCCAGGCTGACCAGCTGCTTCTGACCGGTGGACAGCCGGTTGCCCCCCTCGCCGACGTCGGTCTCGAAGCCGTGCTCCAGGTCGCGGATGAAGGGCGACGCCGACACCAGGTCGGCGGCGGCTTCCACCTCGGCGTCGTTGGCCTCGAGGCGGCCGTAGCGGATGTTGTCCCTTACGCTCCCCCGAAACAGCTGGGGGGCCTGGAGCACGTACCCCAGACGGCTCTGGAGCCAGTGCTGGGTCCGGTCGCGGGTGTCGACGCCGTCGACGAGGACCCGGCCCGTGGTGGGCTCGTAGAACCGGCACAGCAGGTTCACGAGGGTGCTCTTGCCACTGCCGGTCTCCCCCACCAGGGCCACGCTCGTCCCGGGCGCCACGTCGAGGTCGAAGTTCTGGAGGACCCAGGGCCCCGGACCGTACCGGAACCCCACGTTCTCGAAGGTCACCCGGCCGTGCACCTGGGTGTGGGCGGCCGAGGCCAGGTCGGCCCCCTCCCGGTCGACGATCTCGGGTTCGGTCTCCACCAGGCGCAAGAGCCGCTCGGCGCTGGTCTGGGTCTGCTGCAGTTCGCCCAGCACCCGGGCCAGTTCTCTCACGGGTTCAAAGAACTGAACCGTGTAGGCCGCAAAGGCCACCAGGGTCCCCACGGTCAGGGTCCCCGCCACCACCAGCGGCGTGCCGAACCCCAGGGCCAGCACGGTGCCCAGGCTGCCCAGGGTGAGGACCACGGGCAGGTAGAGGGCGCTGAACCAGGCCGACTTCACGGCGGCGGCCCGGAGCCGGCCCGCCTTCTCCTGGAACTCGAGGCCGTTGCCGTCCTCCCGGCCCAGCACCTTGGCCGACCGGGCCCCCTGGATGCCCTCGCTGAAGGCGGCCGACAGCTCGCTCCCCAGCTTCTTCACCTGGCGGTACCAGGCCAGCATCTGGCCCTGGAAGTACCAGCTGACCCAGGCCAGGGGCGGCACCACGGCCAGGGTAATGAGGCCCAGACGCCAGTCGAGGACGAGCATGGCCGTGATGATGGCCACCATGAGGCTGGCGCCCCAGGTCAGGTCCACCAGGCCCCAGCTGATGGTCTCGCCCAGGCGGTTGGCGTCGCTGGTGAGCCGCGTGAGGATCCAGCCGCCGGGGGTCTTGTCGTAGTACGAGAACGAGAGCTTCTGCAGGCGGTCGAACCCGGCCCGGCGCAGGTCGTGGACCAGGCCCTGCTCGACGCCCCCGGCCAGCCAGATCATGAACCAGACCAGGGCCCCCTGGGCCGCGGCGAGACCCAGGTACACCAGGGCGAACCCGACCAGGCCGTCGGTGGTCCCGTGGGCCATGTACTGGTCCACGGCCGTCTTGGTGAACAGTGGGAACACCGCGTCGACGCACCCCACCACCACCATGACCAGAATCAGCAGGGCAAAAGACCCCGTGTAGGGCTTGGCGAACCGGCCCAGACGCCCCCAGAGGCGAACGTCGAACTTCTTGCGGAACTCTTCTTCTTCCCAGCGCATCTCTTACTCCTCCCTTTCCAGGGCCCATTCCCGGCGCAGCCCGTTCTGCAGCTCGGCCATCCGCCGGTACAGTCCCGGGGCGGCGACGAGCTCGTGGTGGTTGCCCTGCTGAACCAGCTTCCCCTTCTCGAGGACGAGGATGGTGTCGGCCTGGGCCAGGGTCGACAGCCGGTGCGAAATCAGAATCACGGTGCCCGAACCCCGCCGGGCGGCCAGGGCGCGGCGGATCTCGGCGTCGGTGTGGTTGTCCACCGCCGACAGCGAATCATCGAAGACCAGCACGGGCCGGGGCCGGATCAGCATCTGGCTGATGGCCGTCCGCTGGCGCTGGCCCCCCGACAGGGTCACGCCCCTCTCGCCCAGCAGGGTCTCGTAGCCCTGGGGAAAGCCCGCCACCACGTCGTGGAAGCTGGCGATCCGGGCCGCGGCCACCACCTCTTCGGGCCGGGCGTCGCCG
>JAHFSN010000352.1 GCA_023265735.1 Spirochaetaceae bacterium
CCCGCGGAATCGCCAGCCCTGTAAAGCCAACCGCCCCTCCCTCTGCAAGGTGTTCTACGGGCGCCGGATCGTCAGGCCCCCCCTCAGCTGGCCTCTTTCTCGGCGTCGGTGGCCGGTTCCTGTTCCGTGTTCTCGTCACCGGAAGGCTCAAAGGTCGTGCCGTCGGCTTCAAAGTCACTGTCACCCAGGAAATCCAGCATGCTGGCCAGTGTCACGACGTCGGGGGCCGGGTTGTCCCGAAGGTAGAGGGTGTCCAGTCCTTTCAGGGCCTTCAGGGGGGCGACGGACTTCAATTGGTTGGAGGACACATCGAGAAATTCCAGCTTCTTGAGCTTCAGGAGCCCCTCGAGCGACGTGAGCTGGTTCTGAGAAAGATCGAGGTCGGTGAGCTTGGTGAGGTTGGCCACGGCGCGAGCGTCCCGGATCTTGTTCCCCGCCAGGTAGAGTTCCTCCAGCTCGTGCAGACCGCCCAGGGCCGCAATATCGCTGATTTTGTTGTCGTCGAGGACGAGGTAGGCCAGCTGAGGAAGCGATTTGACGAACGAAACGTCAGACAGGGCGTTGCCGCCCAGGTCGAGCGACTCCAGGTTCGTCAATTTCCCGATGACCGAGGCGTCGGTAATCCCGAGATCGGGCAGATAGAGTTCGTACAGGCCGGTGAGATTTTCCAAGCCAGCCAGTTTCAGAGGGGCTTTGTCGCTGACTTCGCTCAAGTCGAGGGTCTCGACCTGGCTGAGCAAGAGCTTCGAGAGTGGCTGCTTCGGGTCCAGTTTCAGCTCGGCCCGGACGGCCGCTTCGATGCGTCGGTCGGCGAAGACAACCTTGTCTGCCGACGAGGCGTCGAAGTCCTTGGTGGTCAAACGCGTCAGCGCTGCCAGGGTGGAGAGGTCGCTGGCTTGGTTGCCCGTCAGGAGCAGGGCCGTCAGCTTCGACAGTCCCGCCAGGGGAGCCACGGACCCGATGTGGTTGTTTCGCAGGTCGAGCTTCCGCAGAGCGGCCAATTTGGCCAGCGCCCCGACGTCGCTCACCGAGGCCTGCACGGCGATCAGCTCTTGGAGGCCCGACGCCGCCCCCAGTATTCCCCAGCCGCCCGAGAGGTCGCTCCGGCTGAGGTCGAGGACCTCGAGCGTCGGTGGCAGCTTCACCTTCTTCAGCTGACCGGCGGTGAAGCCGGCCAGGGAAAGCGATTTGAGGGTCTTGAGCGAACCGAGGACGGCAAAGTCTTTTGCCTGGATCCCTTCCAAATCGAGCTGAGTCAGGCTGCCGAGGCTTTCCAGACCCGCCAACGTCGTGGCTTTGCCCGTCAGGCTGAGGGCGGACACCTGGGCCAAGTCGGAAAGGGTGAGTCCCCGATCACTGACGCCGAGGGCATTTCTGACCGCCTTCTCTACGAAGGGATCACCGAAAACGATGGCCTTTTCCTGGGCCGGCGGGTTGACGACGGTCAGGCTCAGGGTCGCTGCCACGGCCTTGTCGGCAGAAATCGCGCGCAATTCCACCGGGCCGGCGGCCAGGGCCGTCACGGTACCCTTGGCGTCGACTTTGGCCAAACCCGCGGGGGCCACCGTGTACGTCACCGACGGGTCGGCGGCATTTCGAGGCGTGACCGTCGCGGGGAAAGCCCGCACCTCCCCCACCGTCATCGTGGCCGACCCGACGTCGAAAGCCAACCGTGACACCTTGACCTCGTTCGACTTGCGGCTGGTCGTCATGGCCTTGAGGGGGATGTTGGCTTCGGGAGCGTTGGCCTCGAGCGGCTGAAACTCGCCGTCGCCATGGGCGTAGAAGAAGACGCCTTTCGCCGGGGCAAAGGGCTTCACATAGCCCTTTTCGGGCTGCTCCAAGGGGAGGGAGGCGTAGCCCTCTGGCAGACTCTGCCTCACTACCAGGTAGAAGTCCTTTCCTGGGGAGAGAGGATAGGCGTTGCCAACGGGGACGACGTGGTAGCCGGGGAAACGGAGGGTCCCTTCGACGACCGGGGCCGCCTGGGCCGCCTTTTCCAGCGTCGGGCCCACCGAAACCGCGTACCAGAGGTTCTCGGTGTCGGTGAACAGGCCGACGGCTTGCAGATCTTCTTCACCTCGGGCGGTGAATTTGACGGCGTAGGTCATCGACGCGTCGTCGTAGCTCAGGTTGTGATCGGCGCCGTGGGAGTCGTACTGGTAGATTTGGCCGTACCGGTTCTGGCTGTCGGCCACAAAACCGGCCAGTTCGCCGGCCACGTTGGCGTCCTCGTAAGAAATGTAGAAGTAGCCATGGTCGCCCCACGACGTGCCCCAGCTGTTGCGGACGATGAAGGCGCCGTCGTTCTTGGGGCCCACCCCGTCCACTTTGCGGAAGCTGCCTTTGGGAAAGCGGTCGTCCCACCCGACGATGGTCACGGCGTGGCCCGCCCCCGATTCCTTGGGATTGAACAGACTGGCCTTGGCCTCGTTGAAGATGAGGCTCATGTCGCGGTCGGTTTCTCCCACCAAAATGGAGGTGTACACGGCCCCATTCTCCATCAAATACCGCTTGAGGGTGGAGAGGTCGTGGGGAGGCAGAAGATCAACGGCCTGAATCTTGATGGGCAGCTGGGCGGGCGGCAGCACCGGGGATTTGTTCTTCTTCGGGTCGTCGCTGTACGGATCCAGAGGCTCGGGGACGGGACCCGCCCACCGCGCCATATAGGCCATCGCCATGAATTGGTTGCCGCCATTGTTGGGGTCCCAGGCGAACCCCGCGTTGTTCTTCAGGTTCTGAACCGAGAAGACCACCGTTTTCCCGTACGCGGTGACGTTGGACTCCAGGGCCCCAAAGACCGCGAAGCTCCAGCAGGTGCCCAGTTGGCCTTGATCGCGGACGGGCGAAAGCCGACCGAGGGTTCTGAGGTCGAACTGAACGGGAAGGGCCTGAACCGACCCTGATTTGACCAGCCGGGAAAACACCGGCTTGGACTTGAAGGGAACGTGATTGAGTCCCGTGACCGGTCCGGACTGCGCCGATAGGCCGAAGACTAGGCCGACAAAAAGGATGAAGGCAACGAGTTTCAAGGCGGAGCTCCTTGGGAGACGTTTGGGATTTATCGCGATACTGGGTGGAAACCGTTCGTCTGTCAAGTTCGGAAGGCGGCACTAGGTTCCGGTCGCATCGGAGATCTTGCCGGGTGTTTGTGACGAAGCCGGTTTTGACCAGCCCGTCAGCGCCACCGACACCGCCACGACCGCAATGCCCAGCCACGCCATCACATCGAGCCGCTCCTGAAGGAAGACCAAGCCCAGCATGGCACCGAAGAGGATGCGCGAGCTCGAGAGCACGCTTCCCGTTCGGGCGTCGAGAAAGCCATAGCCGTAGGTGATGAACACCTGGCCCAGCACCCCCGCCACCGCCGCGCCCAGGACGGCCGCCAAACCCCAGCCCGACGGGACGACCAGGGGCGTCCCCAGGGAGGGGATCAGCCACGCC
>JAHFSN010000353.1 GCA_023265735.1 Spirochaetaceae bacterium
GACCCCCCGGAGGGAAGGGAGCCGAACGCGGAGTTCCGCCGTGGCCACCGACAGTAGTTTGGCGTCATGGAGTTCGTTGTAGCCTCGGACCTCGGTGGGTGCCAGCAGGGGAAAGGGGACCACCCGACCGTCGGTCCATTGTACGTTGGCCCGGAAGGCGGCGCCCCCGGAAAACAGCTGCACCGGGCCCTCCAGGTCCCACAGGGGCCAGAACAACGACGAACTGACGCGCAAGCGGTAGTAGTCGGTGGTCCGCGCCGAGAGCGTCGAGGGGGACCACTGGGCCGAAGCCTCCACGAAGGAGCCGGACTCGAGCCCGTGGGCGTTGAATTCCCGCCGGTCCCGGGTGGCTCCGGCCTCGAGGTACCCCAGCCAGTTTCCGTTCAGGTCGGGAAAGGCCCCAGCCGGGTCGGGACCCGAGCCCACCTTGCCGTAGGCCAGCGACCCAGCGCCGGCCCAGAGCTTCACCTCATCGAGGGTCCAGGTATGGCGGAGGTTCAGGGTTTGGTTGGGAAAGGGCTGCTTGCTGGAGAAGTTGGAACCGTCCGACAAGGGGTCGCCCGTGGACGTGTCTCGTCCCAGTTTGAAGTGCTCCGAGCCCCCGCCTGCACTCAGCTTCCAGGATCCCCAGGCAAACCCCAGGTCCACGCCCGTGGGCACCACGTAGTAGTCGTGGCGCAAACCGTCAACGGTGACCTTGATGGAATCGGGATCTTTGGCCTGGGCTCCGGCCGAGAGGGCCACCCAAAGACCCAGGGCAAGAAAAGGAAGTCGCTTCAAGTCAGTCTCCTGGCTAGACGGTTCGGTTCACGTAGGACGTGTAGTCCTTGAGCATGGGCTTGTACTCCTTCTTGAACAGGGGGGAACTGACCAAGAAGTCGGCGGTAGACCGGTTGCTGGCGGTGGGGATGTTGTAGAGAACTGCCAGCCGAAGCAGGGCCTTCACGTCAACGTCGTGGGGCTGGGGCTGCATGGGGTCCCAGAAGAAGAAGAGCACGTCGACCTTTCCTTCGACGATCAGGGCCCCTAGCTGCTGGTCTCCGCCGAGGGGACCAGAATTGAGCCTGACCAGGTGAAGAGGGTACGAGACCCCCAGGGTCTTGTGGCCCCGAAGCAGCGCTTCTTCCACAATTCTCCCGGTGGTGCCCGTGCACGTCAGGTGATGCCGGGCAATCGTATCGGCGTTAAACTCGGCCCATTCCGCCATATCCTTCTTGAGGTTGTCGTGGGCCACCAGGGCGATTCTCTTCATGCCACCACTATAACAACTAGCGGCTTTCTTCGCCATGGATTACACTTGGTCAAATTTTCACCTCACTTCCTTGGACGGTATATGAAACTGACGACTCGAATGGCCCTCACTTTCACGGCGGCCCTGGTGGCGGTCCTGGCCCTAGGACTCACCCTCACCCTCCTCCAATCCAGCGGTAGGATGACCTCCAACATTGTGGAGAAGACGCTGGTCTTGGTGAGAACCTTTGAGTCCCAGCTGTACACCGGCTCCGGAAAGGAGTCGTCCGACGGCAAGAATGAAATCTTTACCCGGGCCGTGGGCCATATCGCGAAGGCCATGCCCACCGTCCTAGAAATCAACGTCTACCGGGTCGACATCGCCAAGGTGGTGGCGTCCAACGACGAGGCCATGGTCGGCAAGGCCGTGGACCCCGAAGACCTCCAGGCGGCCCGTGAAGACAAGGGAGTTGTCCTCTTTGCCACCGAAGAGGGGAAACCCGTCATCGATGTGACAGAACCCTTGCACGAAGATGGCAAAGTGGAATACGTCGTAGGCATCAAGAACGACGTGTCCCGGGACTTTGCCGACTTGAACGGGCTGATCCTTTGGAGCGTGCTCCTGGGTGTGGCCGGGGCCCTCGGAGGCTGCGCCGTCATCGTCTTTGCCGCCCGGAAGCTCACCCAACCTCTCAGGCAGACAGGGAAGCTCTTTCGAGCCATGGCCGCCGGTGACCTGACCGGGCGTTCGGGTGCGAAGGGCAAGGACGAGCTGGCGGATTTGGCCCGGGACTACAACGCCTTCACGGACCAGCTCGAAGGCGAGATCCGGAGGCTGCAGGAAGTCTCGATCAACAGCCGTCGTCTGGGCCATTCCTTGGCCGAGAGCTCCCGGACGGTCGACCAGGGCATTGGGGTCATCCGTAACGTCCTCCAGGACCTCCAAGGCCTGCTGACCACCCTCAACCAAGGGGTCAATTCCCCCGACTTCACCTTGGGAGACGTCAGGGAGTTCCTGAAGACCCTCCTGGCGGACCTCGAGAACCAGTCGGTTTCGGTGGACAAATCCCGAACCACCACCCACGAGATGGTGGAGGCACTCCGGCTCATTTCGAGCGAGACGAACGAAAAGCTGTCCCTGGCGGAGGGCCTTACGGCCCAGGGCCGCGATGGGGACGCCCAGATGCAGGCCACCGTCCAAACTATCCGCCAACTGACCAAACTCACCGAGGGCATCGCGGGGTTCATCCAGGTCATCCACGACATTGCCGACCAAACCAACCTGTTGGCCATGAACGCCTCCATCGAAGCCGCCCACGCGGGCAACTCGGGCCGCGGTTTCGCCGTGGTCGCCGGGGAAATCCGCAAACTGTCCGAGGCAACATCGACCAACGCCAAGAGCATTGCCAGCTCCCTCGAGGTTATGGTGGAAGCAGTTCGAAAGGCCGAGGCCGATGTCAGCGGTACGGGGAAGGCCATCCACAAGCTGACCACCGGAGTAGAAAGTCTGGCGACGGCCATGACGACGGTCAGGTCGACCCTTCAGAATCTGGCCGACGAGACAGACACCGTGACGCTGGCGTTCGACCATCTCCGGTCCCTGACCGATGGGGTCCTCGACCGGTCTGCCACCATGGGGACCAGGCTTGGCAAACTTGAGGGCGTGATGGCGGGCCTCGTCGATGTGGCCAACAAGAATGCCCAGGGGTTTGACGAAATCACGACTCGACTCGATGGCCTCGCAGAAGGCTCCAGCCGACTCCTGGGGATGGTGGAGGAAAACGAGACCAATGCCGAGACCCTGGAAGAGGTGACGGGGAAGTTCCGGACTACCCAGGGTTGACGGCCGGATCGGCCGGGGTCGTCCAGGGTCCCCGCTCCCCGGGAAACTCCACAAGTTCTTTCAGGAGAGAGAGAAACTGGTCCCGCGGCATGGTCCGGGCCCCAAACGTTGCAAGGTATTCGGTGGGGGCCTGACAGTCGATGAGCTGGATACCCAGGTTCCCCACCAGGTACGGGACAAGGGTGGCAAAACCCACCTTGCTGGCGTTGGATGCCAAACTGAACATCGATTCCCCAAAGAACACCCGACCCAGCCGGATGCCGTAGAGTCCGCCCACCAGCCGATCCCCGAGGGCGTCGGTGCCCCACACCTCCACGCTGTGGGCGAATCCGAGCCGATGCAACTCGGTGTACCCCTCCTCGACGG
>JAHFSN010000021.1 GCA_023265735.1 Spirochaetaceae bacterium
GGGCGCTGGATCGTTTCCTTCTCGGTCACGTCGGTGACGGCCCAAGCCGCCGCACGCACGGCTTTCTCGAGGGCCGCGGCATCTTCCGGGGACAGGAGGATGGCCTTGCTGGTGGCGGCTAGGAGGCCCGTCTCGGGGTCAAAGTCCTTGCCCGTGGCGACCTTGCGGCCCTTCACTTCGGCCAGCTTGGCCTCGAAGGCGGGCCCCGAGCCGTCCTTCTTCTTGAGGGTGACCTTGAGGTCCCAGTATTCGGCGCCCTTGAACCGGCACCGGGCCAGTTCGCGTTCGACGAGGAGCCGCAGACCCGGACTTTGGACCCGGCCCGCCGACAGCCCGTAGGCGATCTTCTTCCAGATGAGGGGACTCAGGGTGTAGCCGTAGAGCCTGTCGAGGAGGCGCCGGGTCTCCTGGGCGTTGACCAAGTTCATGTCGATGGTGCGGGTATGCTCCAGGGCCTCGTGGATGGCCCGCTCCGTGATCTCGTGGAAGACCATCCGCTTCACGGGAATCTTGGGGGCCAAGACGTCGAGGAGATGCCAGGAAATGCTCTCCCCCTCACGGTCCTCATCCGTAGCGAGGTAGATCTCGCCGGCTTCCTTGACCAAGGCCTTGAGCTGACGGACCAGGGCCGCCTTCTCCTTGGGCACGACGTAGAGGGGCGCAAAATCGCGGTCGACGTCAATACCCAACCGAGACCAGGGTTCCGCCTTGACCGACGCCGGAATTTCGGCCGCCGTTTGGGGCAGGTCGCGAATATGGCCGACGCTGGCTTCCACGTGGAAGCGTGCGGGCAGGTACTGCTTGATGGTTCTCGCCTTGGTGGGAGACTCCACGATGACCAGAACGTTCTTTTCCATGACTTTGTTAACAATGAACAAAAACCGGGAAACTTCAAGCCCCCTTTTAACAAGTCCTTCCTTAATGGTATCTTCGGACGATGCAGACCCTCCGTTCCACGGCCCGATCGATGAAGGCCCTCACCCCTGTTCTCTCGTCCCTGTCCACTTCCGTGAAGAATGCCGCCCTGGCGGCCATGGCCGCCGCCGTCCGCGGCCAGGCCCGGGAGCTGGCCGAGGCGAATCAGAAGGACCTCGACGAGGCCGAAGTCGTGGGTCTCGAGAAGCCGCTGATGGCCCGGCTGAAATTCCAAGGGGAGAAGATCGAAGGGGCGGCCGAGGGTCTCGAGGCCCTGGCCCGGCTGCCCGATCCCGTGGGCCGGACCCTGAGCGCCCGGGAACTCGACCGGGGCCTCGAGCTGTATCAGGTGACCTGCCCCCTTGGCGTAGTGGCCATGATCTTCGAGAGCCGCCCCGACGCCCTGGTCCAGATGGCGGGTCTGGCCCTCAAGAGCGGAAATGCCGTGATTCTCAAAGGGGGCAGCGAGGCCAAGCATTCCAACCGGGCCCTGGCGGACCTCCTCCACAGGACGGCGGTGAAGGCCGGGCTCCCCGAGGGCTGGCTCTTCCTGGCCGAAACCCGCGAAGACGTGAAGGGCCTCCTTGAGCTGGGGGACTTCGTCGACCTCATCATTCCCCGGGGCAGCAACGAGTTTGTCCAGTTCATCATGAAGAACACCACCATCCCCGTCTTGGGCCACGCCGACGGCATCTGTCACGTCTACGTCGACGGCAACGCCGACATCGAGAAGGCGGTGCCCATCGTGGTGGATTCCAAGACCCAGTACGTCGCCGTCTGCAACGCCGTCGAGACCCTGCTGGTCCATCGGGATATCGCTCCCTTCCTTCTCCCCCCGCTGCGGATGGCCCTGGAAGCCCGGGCCGTCCAGCTGCGCGGGGACCCCGAGACCCGCAAGTACCTTCCCGGCATCGCCGAAGCGGTGGAACAGGATTGGGAGACCGAGTACCTGGATCTCATCCTATCGATCAAGGTGGTGGGGGGCGTGGACGAGGCCGTGACGCACATCAACACCTATGGGAGCCGCCATACCGACGCCATTGTCACCGAGGACCGGGCCACCGCAGAAAAGTTCATGGGCGCCGTGGACAGCGCCAACGTCTTTTGGAACGCCTCGACGCGGTTTGCCGACGGATTCCGGTACGGCCTCGGCGCCGAAGTGGGAGTGAGCACGTCGAAGATCCACGCCCGGGGCCCCGTGGGCCTCGACGGCTTGGTCATCTATAAGTGGAAACTCTACGGCAAGGGCCAGATCGTGGCCGACTACGCGGGGTCCAATCCCAAGTCTTTTACCCACAAGGAGCTGCCGAACTCGGGAGCCGCCCGGTGAGCCGCGACTTTTCCCAGGTTAAGCGTCTGGTCGTCAAGGTGGGCACGGCCACCGTTTCCAAGGGTTCCGGCATTGACCGGGACTACGTCGACGACATGGCCGCCCAGCTGGTCGACCTCCAGAAGTCCGGCCGGCAGGTCCTCTTGGTCACCTCGGGGGCCATTGGCCTGGGGGCCGGGGAGCTTGGGCTCCAGGAGCGGCCCACCGACGTGCGGATGCGCCAGGCCTGCGCCGCCATCGGCCAGCCCACGCTCATGAACGAGTACAAGCGGGCCTTCGGGGTCTTCCAGGTGCCCGTGGGCCAGATCCTCCTCACCAACGATGTGCTCTCGGACCGTCAGAGCTACCTGAACCTGCGTTCCACGGTGGAGACCATCCTCAACCTGGGCGGTATTCCCGTCTTCAACGAGAACGACGCCATCAGCATCTCCGAGATCAGCCGGGCCTTCGGCGACAACGACAGGCTCTCGGCCCTCGTGGCCAGCAAGGTCGACGCCGACCTGCTCATCATCCTCAGCGACGTCGACGCCCTCTACGACAAGGACCCGAGGAAATTCCCCGACGCTAAACCCATCCCCGAGGTCGCCAAAATCACCCCGGAGATCATCGAGGGCGCGGGCGCCGCCGGGTCCGCCTTCAGCACCGGCGGGATGCGCACCAAAATCCGTGCCGTCCTCATCGCCGAGAAGGGCGGCTGCACCACGGTGCTGGCCCACGGCCGCGAACCCAACGTTGTCACCCGCATCCTTGGCGGGGAAACCCTGGGAACGGTGTTCCTAGCCAAACCCCGGATGAAGAACCGTCTCCGCTGGATCCTCAACAGCCTCCCCCAGGGCGAGCTCACCGTCGACGAGGGTGCTTTGGAAGCCCTCTACCACCGCAAGAGCCTCCTCCCCCGGGGCGTGACCGCCGTCGAAGGCGAATTCGAAAAGGGCTCTGTGGTCCTGGTGAACGGCCGGGTGAAGCTTGTGAGCAAGTTTTCCTCGGATGAGCTGCGCCAGCTGGCCGGCAAAAACAGCCTCGAAGTCGCCCAGATCCTGGGCCGCAAAGACGTCATCGCCCGCCCCGAGGACACGGTATTCCTAGACCCAGGAATGAGTTAATACCGCCGAGAGCGCGGCCCGTTGCTCAATTCTTTGCAAATGGCGAGTAAAGCGAAGCCCGTCTAGATCGGGCGCAGGAGGTCGTCGTTCTGGCTAAGTCGAGTGCCGATGGACCCCGCAGGCGTACTGCGTGTACGCCGAGGACGGCCAGCGGTGCGAGACGACGCCAGGACATTGGCCTGCGGCCAAGTCCTGGAGTTTTGGGGCTTGCCCCAAAACTCCAAGGCTCAAGTCGCAGCGCGACTTGAGCCGAGATCCAAGCCCTACCTGTGTTTGAACCAGGCGGCGAACTGCTTCCACAAACTCGTCCCCTGACGATTGGAATAGTCCCGGGTCGCGTCCCTGAGGGAGATTTTCTCTCCGTACTGGCGCTTGAGCTCGTCCCAATGTTTGACGATCCACAGGTACAGGTCGGCCTTGGTGCGCCCGGGGAACCGGCTCATGATACCCTCGGCCACGATCTGCTGGATGATGGGCTGAAACACGTTGTAGTACCACGACAGGGCCGCGTCGGAGAAACTGATCTCCTCGGGGAGGCTTTGGTTCACGTAGTATTTGTGGCCGTCGATGTGCTGGACGATCTCGTCGAACCGGCCCGGATCGGTGAATTCCAGGTGCTCCATGGGGATCACTTGGTCGAGGTGGGTCTGCTCAAGGAACCGTTCCCGCTCGTAGCCGACCAGTTGGGCCACCAGCTCTTCCCGTGACTTCTGACCGTCGAGCTCGTACTTGGTCTTCAGTTCCGTCACTTCGGCGTCGATGGCCGCCACCCCCTGCATCCGGGCCACCGAAACCCGGTGGTTGCCGTCGCGGACGAAGTAGTACTGACCGACTTTGTAGAGCTTGATCGGCGGGAGGATCACGTCCTGAATGTGGGCCTTGTCCACCGACTCCCACCGGCTGCGGGAGTGATCGCTCTTGGGAAGAAAGGCGGCGTTGAAGTCCCGGTACCGGCCTTCGCTGCCAATGATGTTGTCCAGGGCCACGGCCTGCATCCCCCGGTAGATTTCTCCCTGGGGACGCAGGAGGGAACGGATCTCATTGAAGTTCATGAGCCGGTTGCGCTGGGGGCGCAGGAGGTGCACAACCCGGCTGAAGAATTCCTTGGACCGGGCCTTGTTGAAGTCGGCTTGGGCCTGGATCTTGGCGAAATCGGTGTCAGACATCGGGGAGATCCAAGGTGTAGTGGTCGTAGCAGTTCACGACTTCGGTTTTCAGGTAGGTCGTCCTCCGGGTTTCGTTGAGCTGGTAAAGGTGGATATGGCCATGGATGAGGTACCGGGGACGGAACCACTTCATGAAGGTCAGGAAGGTCTTGAACCCCTGGTGGGGCCGGTCCGATTTGTCGTGAATGCCCTGGGGCGGGGCGTGCGTGAGCAAGATGTCCAGGTACCTGCCATGGACGAGGCGGTTCCACCAGAGACGGGGAGCCAGCCGAAGCATGCGCAAGAACATCTGAAACTCGGTGAACTGGTGGTCGCCGTTGTTGTAGCGCATCGAACCCCCCAGGCCCGCCACAAGGAGCTTCCCGTGACGGAGGTGCCGGTCCTCCAGAAAGACGGCGCCGACTCCATGGCCCTCCTTGAACCCCTCTTCGAGGCCTCGGTAGTCAGAGTCGACAGGCCCCCCCTTTTGGTAGAGAGCCAACTGAGAAAGATTATGGTTGCCGAACACGAAGAGGAGAGGAACGTTGAGAGAGCTGACAATGAAACTGTAGTATTCGAGGGGAAGGTCCCCGGCCCCGAGGACCAGTTCCACGTCGGAGAACCGTTTCTTGACCTGGGTGCTGTAAACCAGCGGGTCGATGTGGTCGGCGACGCAGAGAACCTTCATGGAAGTCAGGCCCCCGTACGCTTGAGGAGGGACTGGAGCTGATCCTTTCCCACCAGTTCGAAGGGGCGGGTCTCGGCAAACGAAACGGCGGCCCTGGTGAACGTGGTGTTGGTCACCACGTAGCACTTGTTGGCGCCGAGCTTCCGGACCTCCTCGGTCACCTCCCGGAGGGGGGGCTCGTCGATGGGTTCACTGGTCCGGTAGAACAAAAGGATCTTGGGCATTTTCTTTACCGCCCGCCATTTCTCGGACTCGTTCTCGATGGCGATGATCTTGACGGTGCCGTTGGCCATCTCCGTGGTGTCCTGGACCGAGAACCCCATGGCGCCCACGAGACTCTGGCAGAGGACCAGAAACTGGGGCTTGCCGCTGGTCACGTAGTCCTTGATCCTGTCGTCGACCCGCAGGTCCTGGTAGGCCGACAGCTTCTCGGCCACGTCCTTGAAGGTGGGCTTCTTGGAATAGATCCTCTCCCACTCGCCGATGGCCTTTTCGATCTGCCGGGTCTTCTCGTAACAGTGGGCCAGGAAGTACCGGGCGTAGAGGACGTCCTTCTCGGCGTCGGAGGTCGCCAGCTTCAGGGCGCGTTCCAGCTCCACGATGGCCCGTTCGTAGTTCTTCTGGGTCATGAAACAGCTGCCGCGCTCGACAAGGCTCTTCACCTTCAGGTCGGGGTCTTTCTGGGACTTCTCAAAGGCCGACAGGGCTCCCGTGAGGTCGTGACCCTCCTTCAGGAGACGACCCAGGGAGAACCAGGCCTGGTAGTTCTCGGGTTCCAGCTGCAGGGCGATGTCCAACTCCTGCCGAGCCTCCTGGGGCCGGCTGGCCCGGAGGAAGAGCATCCCCAGCCTCAGGTGGGCGTGGGAGTGGTTCGGGTCGAGTTCCAAGGTCTTGCGGTAGTATTTGAGGGCGTTGTCGGCCTTTCCTCGGGCTTCGAACAGGGATCCCGCCCGAAAGTAGTTTTCGGGATTCGCCGGATCGAGTTTCACCAAGAGGATATACTCTTTAAGGGCTTCCTCTCCCTGCTCGAAGCGCTCAAAGAGCGAGGCGACCTGGGATCGGAATTCTTTTTCGTCGAGGAGTCCCTGGAAAAGGCCGATCTGGTTGACGATCTTGAGTTCCATGAGGGCCAGTTCGGACTTTGCGTCGGCCAAGTAGGCGAGGCCGAGAAAGTAATGGGCTTCGGGGTTTCGGGGATCTTTGGCGAGGAGGAGCTTGGCCAGCTTGATGGCCTGGGCTCCCTTTCCTGCTTTGACCAAGTCCCGAAGTGTAGAGATCTTCTTCGGGGCGAGGGCCGCCTTGACGACAAAAAAGATCACGGAAGCGATGACCAGGCCGAGAATAGAGAGGACAGTGACCAGAATGACCATTTATACTCCGTTCCAATCGTATTCTATCACCTCTGCCTTGTCAAACCGGCGGTGGCTGCTGGTCCTGGTCGTCCTCCTGTGTGGCGCCGTTCCCTCTTTCGGCCAGGACTTTCTGGCCCAGGGAGAGAAGGAGCTGGGCCTCAACAATGCCGCCAAGGCCGTCACCTACCTCGAAGCCGCCCTGGCCCAGGGAGATAACTCGGAGAGGCTCCTTTTGGACTTGGGGTTGGCCTACCAGAGGGCGGGCCAGGTGGCCGACGCCAAGAGGACGTTCCGCCAGGGCGCCGAACTGGCTGGGCCCCTTCAGAAGTCCTTCTGGCTCAACTTGGGCATTTCCAACTACCTCTCCCAAGACGCCGCCGGTGCCGAGGAGGCGTTTACCCGGGCCCTGACCGCCGACCCCGCGTACCTGCCGGCCCTCCTGAACCGGGCCAACACCAGACTGAACGCCAAGAACTGGGCCGGGGCCGCCGAGGACTACCGGGCCTACCAGGCGGCGGCCCCCACCAATCCGCAGAAGGAAAAGATCGACCAGGTGCTGGCACTCCTCGATCAGACCGTCATGGAAGCCAAGGCGTCCCAGTTGGCCGAGGAAACTCGCAAACGGCAGGAAGAGGAAAACAAGAAGGCCGCGGAGGCCGCGGCCGAAGCCGACAAGCAGAAGGCCGAGGCCGAAGCGGCGGCCGAGAAGGCCCGCCAAGACGCCATCCTGGCCAAGGTTCGGGAATCCCTGGCCGGGGCTTCCGACGACTCCAAGAATCTTTTGACCGGACCGACGGGCGCCAAGTCCGACTCCGGCGATTTCACCCTGGATCAATAGCATCAAGAGGTAAGCGATGAAGAAGAAGACCTTGATCGTAGTCGGAGCCGTTGTGCTCCTCCTTTTGGCGGCCGGCGGAGCGTTCCTGGCCCTTTCTAAGTCGGGTGGCGACCCCAAGCGCGCCAATATCCTGAAACTCGCCCGGGAATACTCGTCCCAGGGCGAGGACCAGCGCGCCCTCGACCTCCTCGACCAGCTCCTCATCACGAACGCCGACGATCCGGAAGCCCAGGCCCTGCGCGACCAGGTGGTCAAAGACAAGCAGAAACGGGAGCAGGCCGACAAGCAGGCCCAGCTCAACGCCCTGCGGTCCAGCGGCGACAAGCTCAAGCAGGGGCTCCAGGACCTATCGAGCAAACTGGCCGGGGCCAACCAGGGCCAGAACGCTCAGCCCGATGCGGCCGCCGCCGCCAAGGAAGAGGCCGCCCGCAAGAAGGCTCAGAGTGACAAGGACGAGGCCGCCCGGCTGGCCAAACAGAAGGCCGACGAAGAGAAGCTGAATGCCGACGAGAAGGCCAAGAGGGATCTCTTCAACCAGGGCATGGCCCTGCTCAACGCCTCCAAGTTCAGCGATGCCAAACAGAAATTTGGGGAGATTCTCGACAAGGACCCCGGGTTCTCCGACGCCCTGATCCGCAAGGGTGAGGCGGTGTTCAAGGAGAACCGCAGCTCGGAAGACGCCCGCAAGCAGGCCCTCGACCTCCTATCCCAGGGCCTGGCCAAGAATCCCAAGAATTCCGTGGGGTACTCGGTCCAGGGTGATGTCTACGAGGAAACCAAAAACTGGCCCGAGGCCGTGAGCAGCTACCGGAACGCCCTCAAGTATGACCCGGGCAACGCGGGGTACTGGTACGAGCTGGGCAAGATCTACTTCTTGAACAAGCAGTATCCCCAGGCGGTGGAGGCCCTTCAGACCTGCGTGAAGCTCGATCCCAAGAACCCCTTGGCGTTCCGGCTGATCGGGGGATCGTACTTCAACATGCGGGACGACAAGAAGGCCTTCGACGCCTACCTGGCCGCCCAGAAGCTCAAGCCCGACGCCGCCGAGTACCACTACTGGCTGGGCCGGACCCTGACCAACCAGGGAAAGGACACCCTGGCCATCGGATACTACGAATCTGCCGTGAAGCTCGATGGGACCAAGCCCCTCTACCAGAAGGATTTGGGGATTTCCTACTACCAGGTGGGCCGGTTCGACGAGGCGGAAGCGTCCCTCCAGAGAGCCCTGGCGGCGGACAACAGGAACGCCAACGCCGCCTTCAACCTGTCGCAAACCTAGATGGCCCTGAAAAAGACCACCCAGGCCCTGGACTACGCCCAGAAGTCCGTGGCCCTCGATCCGACCAACGCCGACTACGCCTACAACCTCGGCTTCGTCCTCGAAAAGGTGGGGAACGCCGATCTGGCCTCGGCGTCGTTCCGCAACGCCCTCAAACTTGACCCGAAGCACATCGGCAGCCGGGTCCACCTGGCTGACATCCTGGCGGCCAAGGGCGACACCGACGGGGCTATGGCTTTGCTGAAGGAAGCCTATGACCTCCAGCCTGCCAATTTGGAAGTGAACAACAACCTGGGGAAGCTGTACCTGACCAAGGAGCTTTACACCCAGGCCATTGACTTCTTCCGCAAGGCCCTCGACCGGAAGACTGACACCCCAGACATCCGGTTCAACCTAGCCACCGCGTACGTGAAGACCAACCAGAAGGACCTGGCCAAGACCGTGCTGCAGGACCTAGTGAAGCTGAGCCCCAAGTACTGGGACGCCTACTACCTTCTGGGAGGAGTGCTCTACGACCTTGGCGACCCCGACAACGGCAAGAAGGTCTACCAAGACCTCCTGGCCAAGAACCCGTCGTACCCCAAGAAAGCCGAGATCCAAGGCATCCTCAGCAAATAGACTTCCCAGCTCGCCGCTGGCACCCCCCAGCGGCGAGCGAAGGGAAGAGGGGAGCGTCGAAGCCAAGACGACGCCTAGGTCACCAGTCGGCAAGCGAAGCGATGCCGTGGCAGGGGAGCCGTAGTTGTCTGGCGCTCAGTGGTTCCCACGCAGCCCCGGACGATTTTTCCGTGCTGCCTGACGATTTTTCTGTGCCGCAGAACGATTCTGATGTGACCCTGAACGATTGTTCTGCGCTGCTGAGTGATTTTTCTCTGGCCCGGAGCGATTCGGACGCGGTCCTCAACGAATTTTCTGTGCTGCGGAACGATTTTCTTCCGGTGCGGAATGATTTCGATGTGCCGCATCAGAAAATCGAACCACATCTACGAAACAGACAAAAGGAAATGGGCGGGCGCCCCCAATTCGGCCTGTCTCCTCAGTCGGCAAGCGAAGCGAAGCCCGTGCAGATCTAGGCGCCGGAGATCGTCGTTCTGGCTAAGTCGAGGGAGCGCACGGAGCACAGGCGTACTCCATGTACGCCGAGCACCGAACGCGACCGAGACGACGCCAGAACGGCGAGATCCGAGCCCCTACACGAGCCGGCCAACTTTGGAGAAGAGTTCCTCCCTCGTCAGAACCGTCCAGATCGGGCGGCCGTGGGGACACCGGGCGTGGGGGAGGGCGAAGGTCCTCCTCAGGAGGTCCCGGGCCGCGGCCGGGTCGAGGGGATCTCCATCCATGACGGCGGCCCGGCACGACAGGCTGGCGTAGAGGTCCTTCTCGAGGTCGGCCACGGGCTTGGTGTTGGTCCTCAGGAACTCGATGACCGTCTTCTCCATTCCCGCCACGGTTTGGGGAAGGGCGAGCAGCTCGAACTCCCCGCCTCCCAGGGGCCGAACCCGAACGCCCAGGGCCTCGTAAGCCTGCCATTGGGCCTCCAGGAGCGGCTGAACGTCCTCTTCGGGGGCAAACCGCCGGGGAAAGAGAAGCTCCTGCACCTTCCCCCCGTGGTCTCGGAATGCGTCGTAGAGGATGCGTTCGTGGGCCGCGTGCTGGTCCACCAGATACAGGGTGTCGCCCACTTCCGCCACCAGAAATACCCCCAGCACCTGACCGAGGTAGCGGAAATCATCCCCCGGGGCCTCCCGCACCTCCGAGGCGCTGGTCAGATCAGCCACGTCCCAGGCAGATACCGACGGAAGCTGGGCCCGGCCCCGCAGCGCAGGACCAGACCGCCCCTGGGGGGCCGCGTCGAAGGCCAGAGGTTCCTGGAAGGGAACCGCTTCGGGGGAGGAAAACCTGAGGTTCTGGGCCGTCAAGGCCGACCGCAGACTCTCGACCACGGTCTGGTGGATGGTCCCCAGGTTGCGGAACCGGGCCTCCCTTTTGGCGGGGTGAATATTGAAGTCGACCAGCGCCGGGTCGACATCAAGGAAGAGCACCGCCTGGGGATAGACCCCGCCGGGCAAGTACCCCTCAAACGCATAGCAGAGGGCCTGGACCAGACCGTACTCCTGGAGGGGGCGGCGGTTGGCGTAGACCCGGATTCCCTTCCGGTCTGACCGCGACAGGGGCGGCTTCAAGGCGTAGCCCCGAAGGCGGAATCCCTCGGCTTCGGCCGCCCAGGACACGAGGGACTCGGCTTTCCAGGGGGCTCCCTGGACGGCCACCACCCGCTCGGCCTCGGTTTGGGAAGGAAGATGCAGCCGGCGGACGCCATCCACCACGAGGGTCAGGGCCACTTGCGGCGACCCCAGGGCCTTCTCCTCGAGGACCCGGCGGCAGAGATTCCCCTCGGCCCCGGGGGTCTTGAGAAACCGCCGGCGGGCCGGAAGGTCGGCAAAGAGATCTTCGACCCTCACCCGAGTTCCCCTCACCCCGCTCACGGGCCGGACCTCGGGATTTCGTCCGCCTTCGATGGTGAGCCTGTGGGCGGGCCCGTCGTCGCGGTCGCAGGTGTCGATGGTCAGGCGGCTGCAGGCGGCGATGCTGGCCAGGGCCTCTCCCCGGAAACCGAGGCTTTGGAGGGTTTCCAGGTCGTGTTCGGTTTCAATCTTGCTTGTGGAGTGGGGAAGCCAGCACAGTTCGAGGTCTTCCCTCGACATCCCCTGGCCGTCGTCAACGACCTCGATCAGTTTGGTTCCCCCGGCCTCCCAGCGAACCTCGATCCGAGTCGCCCCGGCGTCGATGGCGTTGTCGAGGAGTTCCCGCACCACCGCCAGGGGACGGTCGATCACTTCTCCGGCGGCAATCTTCCTGGCTACCGACTCCGAAAGCACCCTGACACGCCCCATCGGCCCCTCCCGAGAACGATTCTAGCACAGGCTAGAAGCTCAGGATGAAGTCCATGGCGGCCTCGAAGCCCGTCACGTAGAGGTTGGTCATCCACTGTTGACCCCACTTGGTGGTGAAGTCCAGCTCGCTCTTTTCGGAGAGGAGAAACCGGCCCTTCCAGATGATTTCCAAGTCGCGGACCACGGGGGCCGGGGTGGGCTGCCAGACCATGTTGAGCGCCGCCGAAAGGTCCTGGACCCACATCTTGCGGAAGCCCGAAGGGCTGAGCCATCGGGGGAGATCGAAGGGAAAACTGGCCGGGTCCTTGAGGGTCCACGAAGGCTTGAGGGTGAGGCTCTGGAGGGGGCTCTGGCCCCAAGTTCCCTGAAAGGAGACCGGGAGGGCCACCGATTCGCGCTGGGAGAGGACGAGTTCGGATCGGGCCGTCAGCGCCATGGTGGAAATTTGGTCCTGGACGCGGGTGCCGTTGGTCCAGCTGTTGGCCAGGGTCCAGCTCCACACGTCGGTGCGGTACCAGGTGAAGACGGGCTGGCTTCCCAGGGTTCCCGCCACCGTCATTCCCCCCGTCAAGGGAAAGGCTAAGTCCGTCCAGTCGTCGGCCTTCTGCCTCTCCCAGTCAAACCCCGAGGTGGACTGCACGGTCCCCGATTGAAGACCCTGGGGAGCCCCTTCCCATATCGAGACGGGCGAGTTGAACTCGGAGTAAGGAAGGGAGAACAGGCCGCTGGGCTGGGACAGGATCCACGAGCCAGCCTGCTGGGCTCCGGTTCCCGGGTCCAGGGCAGATGGAATGTCGAAGACCGCGTCGGTTTTCTTGGAAACCAACGGAGTGATGGTCCACGAGGGCTTGGTATCCAGGCGGATGGGAAACCGCCACTGCCAGGTTCCCGTGGGAGAAAAGGTGTTGACGGGGCCCATGGACTGGGACACCTGGGCCGATGCGGTGG
>JAHFSN010000354.1 GCA_023265735.1 Spirochaetaceae bacterium
GGGATAAACGGGCCAATTCCCACCATGTCGAAGTCAAGCTCGTGACAGAGGAGGGCGTTGGCGATGCGGGTCTCTTCGGTTTCACCGGGGAGCCCCACCATGTAGCCCGAGCCCACCTCAAAGCCCTCTTCCCTGAGGTCGTGGAGAGCCCTGAGCCGGTCCGCCAGCCGGGCTCCCCCTTTCAACCGGGAGTAGAGGTCCTGGTCCGAGGTTTCGAAGCGCATGAGGTACCGGTCGGCCCCGGCGTCCTTCCAGCGGCGGTAGACCTCCCGGGGACGAATCCCCACGCTCAGGGTCACGGCCCCTTGGCCGTCGGTGGCCCGGCGTATCCCTTCCAGCACCTCGACGATGCGGTCCGAGGTGAACCAAGGATCCTCGCCTCCCTGGAGAACGAAGGTCTTGAGGCCGTAGCGCCAGCCCGCCTCGGCCAGCTCGACGATCTGGTCCACTGGCAGCCGGTACCGAACCGCCTTGGCGTTGGACCGCCGGATGCCGCAGTAGGCGCAGTCGAGGGCGCAATGGTTGGTGAACTCGATGAGCCCCCTCAGGAAGACCCCGTTCCCGTAGCTCGTCTTGCACACCGCATTGGCCCGGCGCATCAGGTCGGGGGTCGAGGCTTCCCGGTAGAACGCCAAAACCTCTGGGACGAGAGAGGGGCTTAGTCTCACAGGTAGACGTCCCGCTCGCCTGAATCCACTTTGCCCAGGCCCAATTTGATTCGGTTCTGGAGGATCCGCCCCTCCTTGGTCCCGTCGTTGGCCTCGGCTTCGATTCGGGCGCAGAGCTCCAGCCCCTTGGCCTTCACTGCGGGCGGGGCGTAGTCGTGGAGGTACTCTCGGAAGGTGAACAGGCCGTTGGGGAGGCAGAACTGCTTGATGAGGCCCGGCTTGGCCAGGTCCATGAAGTCGGCACCGATCCGCCCCTGACGGTAGCAGCCCGTACAGAAGCTGGGGATGTAGTCGTGGTCGATGAGGTTGTCGATCACCTCGTCCAGGGACCGGTGGTCCCCCAGGGCAAACTGGGCTCCCACGGCTTCCTCGTCGGGGTGCTCGGAGTCGGCGGTGTAGGCCCCGGGGTTGGTCCGCGACCCGGCGGAAATCTGGCTGATGCCGTAGCGGAAGAGGGCGTTCCGGGTAGCCTCGGATTCCCGGGTCGAGAGGATGATGCCCGTGTAGGGCAGGGCGATGCGGATCACCGATACGATCTTTTTAAAGTCGTCATCGCTGACGGGGTGGGGAACGTGGTTGGCCACGGGCGCCCCTTCGGCGGGCTCGATCCGGGGGACGGACACCGTGTGGGGCCCGCAGCCGAAGGTCTCCTCCAGGTGCCGGGCGTGCTCCATCATGGCCAGCAGCTCAAACCGCCAGTCGCCCAGGCCGAAGAGGGCCCCGATGCCCACGTCCTTGATTCCGGCCTCCATGGCCCGGTCCATCACGTAGAGCCGGTTCCGGTAGTCGGCCTTGGGCCCCGCCAGGTGGTACTTGCGGTACTGCACGGGGTCGTAGGTTTCCTGGAAGCAGATGTAGGTGCCGATCTTCTCCTGGGCGAGCTTGCGGAAGTCTTCGGTGGAAAGGGGAGCGATCTCCACGTTGATGCGCCGCACCGAGGCTCGGCCCTCCTTGACGGCGTAGGCGGCCCGGATCCCTTCGATGAACTCCTCGACGGGCACGTCGGCTTTCTCTCCGCAGATGAGGAGGATGCGCTTGTGTCCCTGCTTGAGGAGCACCCGCACCTCACTTTGGATCTGGGCGCTGTTCAGCGTGGTGCGTTTGAGGCTCGTATTTTCTTGGCGGAAGGCACAGTACGTGCAGCTGTTGGAGCACTCGTTGCCCGTGTACACCGGGGCAAAAAGGACGAGGCGCTTTCCATAAATGGTTTCCTTGACCGTGTTGGCTGAGCTGCGGATCTTCTCGAGGTTGACCGGGTCCGTGACCCTGAGGAGGGCCGCCACGTCCTCCAGCCCCAGCCCCTTCAGCTCGAGGGCTTTGGCGACAATGGCGTCGACTTCCTGGTCGGTGGGGACCTGTCCGGCGAGAAGCCCGTACAGCTTGTCTCGGTCGATGAAGGTTTCGGTACGGGGGGGATCAAGGGTAGTCGTGGGCATGGGGGGCTCCTTCCTGAGAATTCGACGCGTCTTGCGCCTTGCTCAGGACGGACTTCACCTGGACACCCTTCAACTTTCCCAACCGCCCGGTCAGCGCTCCCAGCGCGTCCGTGGTTCCCTCGACGACGAGGGAAATGACGTGCAGGTCGCGTCCATCCCCGTAGCGGTCGTGCAGGGGAACCCCCTGCCGGGCCAGGACGAGGTCGTGGAATTCGCTCACCACGCGGTTGAACTGTTGGGCGGCTTCGCGGTTATCAATGATCAGCGCGACCACGCCCAGTCTCTTTTCCATCAGAAAACCCTCTGGAATTGAGGGAACTTGCGGTTCCCGAAGTTGTCCTTGGATCGGAATGTTTCCGTTCCTGAGATACTTCTATTGTGAATCAAGGCACAAAAATAGTCAAGGGAAATCGGTAATAATTGTTCGAAAAGACTCGGGCCAGTGGGTGCCCCCGGGGACCGGGTGGAATTGGGACCGTCTTGATGTACATTAAGAACATTATGAAACGATTCCTCAAAATCTTTGCCTTGATCGTTTTGGCCATCGTTGTCGTCGCCGCCGGCCTCGGAGCCGCGGTCTGGTTTGGGTGGATTCCGGTGCCCGGTCCCGTGCTGTCCGTGGTGGCCTCGGCGAAGGGGCTGAACGCCCAGGAAACCCGCACGCTGGAGCGGGCCTCTCGAGTTTGGCAGGTGGTCCGCTCCCGGCCCGAGGGTGCCTTGGTAGAAAAGGCCATCCGCCTGGCCACGGGTCCCCGGGACGAGAAGGCCTGGACGACCTTGGCGGCCGAAGCCTGGCCCCAGATCACTCCCCAGACCCTCGAGGAGATTCGCCGGGCCCTCGACGTTGACCCGGCCCAATGGTCCCAGGTCACCCAGGTGGTCGGCGACCAAGTGGCCCAGGCCGCGCAGAAGGGGAAGTTCTCCCTGACCGCCGGCCAGGCCGCGGTGCTGAATAAATTCGCCGCCGACACGGGGCTGCTGGAGCTGTCGAAGGCCCTGTCTCCGTAAACAAACTAGTGTGGCGTCCCGCAAGTCCTCAGGAAGAATAATGTGACAGGATAACAGGATTTTCAGAATTAACGGGATAAGATTCGGTCCAAACATCGTCTGGCAGAAGGACAAACATGATGGCAGATCGCGAGCGAAGCGAAGGCTATGTCGTTCTGGGCGAAGGAGATCGTCGTTATGGCAAAATCGAGGAAGCGCACGGAGCACAGCCGTACTGTGTGTACGGCGAGCACCGCACGCGCCCGAGATGAAGCCAGAACGGCGAGATCCTAGCCCTAGCTACTTCTGGGACACCTCA
>JAHFSN010000355.1 GCA_023265735.1 Spirochaetaceae bacterium
AAATGCGAGAGGTTTTCGAAGCCCAGATCGAGGTAGATGTCCGAGGGCGCCTTGTGGCCTTGGCTCATGAGAAAGTGGGCCTCCTCCAGCCGCTTTTGGACCAGCCACCGGCCGGGGGTCTCGTGGAAGACGAGGAAGAAGTCGCGCTTGAACGCCGAGAGGCTGCGTCCGGTCAGGTAAGCAAACCGCTCGAGGCTCACGTTGAAGGTGTAGTTGCGGTTCATGAACTCTTCCAGGTTGACCTTCTCCGGGGGCTGGAAGTCGAAGAGCAGGCCCGAGAGTTCAGGCTGATTCTGCAACAGGATGAGCAGCAGCTCTTCCCGCTTCAGGTCGGCGAACGCTTCGTGGATCTTTCCGTGGTCGTAGTACGGCAGCAGCGACTGGACGAACGGGGCCACCAAACCCCTCTCCTCGAGGGGGATCACCGTTTCGTCGGAATCCCACTTCGACGGTGTGACACCGTATTTCTCCTGGAACCTTCGGAGGAAGCCTTCGTCAAAGAAGACGAACACCTTTTCCAGTTGCCCGTCCTCCTTTTCCTTCTTGTACCGGGCAAAACGGTTCTTCCTCACCAGGCCCGACTCCCCCGACTTCAGCGTGAAGTTTCGGCTGCCGTCGTAGAGGTGCATGGCGCCCTGGATGACGTGAGCAAAGGTATGGTGGGCGACCAGCTGTTCGGGAGAGATGACGTCGATGACGTGGTTCGTGGCGCCCATTCCTCAGTCTTAGTTCAATCCCCCCGGGGCATTCAACAGGAAGGCCCGGGTTTGGGCCACGACCAGGTCTTGAAACTTCGGGTCCTGGGACAGCTCGGACCCCACCATGGGCCGGCCCTTCTCGTCAAAGTAGACGCCGGTTCTGCCCGACGGGTCGGTCAAAACGCTGCCAATGACCCTCGCGGACTTCTTGGGGGTGCTGGCGTAGGTGGAAAAGGGAGGGAGGATGGCCATGAGGAGGCCAAAGAGGAAATGGACGAGGGGATTCACGTTCTCACCGCCCAGGTGGGTTCCCCGGGTGATTCCCGGTTCCACGGCGTTGAAATGGAGCCGCGGGTTCTCCCGGGCCAACGCCAGGGCGGAAGCCAGGACGCAGAGTTTGGAGGTGGCGTAGGCGTCGATGCCGGCCATGGAGGTGCCGCCTGGTTTCCACTCGCCCCGGGCGCAGGCCTCCACCGAGAGAAACCGGGCCCCGCGCATCCCCATGGCCTTGGCCGGTTTGCGCTCGGGGTCTTCGATGGCCGAGGAGATGAACACCACGTTGGCCCCGTCGGCCAGGTGGGGGGCCAGGATTTCGGTGAAGGCGAAGGCGCCCAGGTGGTTGGTGGCAAAGGTCATATCCCAGCCCTGGGCGCTCCGGGCGGCCTTGGACGACATGATGCCGGCGTTGTTGAGCAGACCCACCAGGGGAAGGCCGAGGGCGATGATCTGCTGGGCGGCCCGCCGCACGCTGGTCAGGTCGGACAGGTCGCCGACGACCGATACGGCGCGGTGGCCTCTTCCCTCGATGCGGGATTGCACTTCGGCAAGCTTGGCGGGATTTCGTCCGACCAGAATCACGGTGCCGTGGGGGGCCACCTCGAGGGCGGTGGCGAGGCCGATACCCGAGGTGGGCCCGGTGATGATGTAGGCTTGGCGGGGGGTAGATGGAGAGGAAACTGTCTTTGACATCGATGGAGACTCCTTGGGGTCCAGGTAGATGTCTTCAAGGATACGAAAACAAAAGGGAGAGGACTTTGTTGAAACGTCCAATGTTGCTTTGCTGAAGAGTCCAATTCTGTCTGGAGCGAAGCGGGCGGTCAAATTCTTCAAAACAAAAACGACCGCAGAGGTCGCCGAGGAAAATGCCGAAGGAGAAGATTGTCTCGCACGGAGACACGGAGACTTTCTCTGTTAATTCTGCAGAATCCTGTTCATTCTGTTCTGTCTTGTCTTCCTCCCCGTCTTCCCTCTGCGGCTTCTCTGCGTCCTCTAGCGAAGCGGGCGGTCAAATTCTTGAACTTCCCCATCAACCGGGGCCAGGGGAAGGGAGACCCGGGCGGGCCACCTTGAGGCCCACCAGGGAGGCCGCCGCGTTCAACCCCTCGTCGCCGAGGTCGCCCTGGGCCGCCAGGAGGAGCAGACTCCGGTCGCCGCGCTTGACGGCCACGTACCGCACCCCTCGGTCGTTCTCGTCGGCCAGGTCTGCCACGTCGAGCCGGTCGTCGTGGCCTTGCAGGGATTGCTCCACCGCGTCGCCGGGACCCTTGGTCGCCGACCCGCGGTAGTGGTCCCACTGGCCCTTTTCGAAAACGTGGAGGGAACAGTACTCCAGATGAAACGACCGCAAGAGCTCTTCGGCGATCCGGGTCAGGGTGAGGGTTTGGTCGTCGAGGTTGATCAGGGTGGCGGCGAAGTCGTGGTACTTCCGGAAATCCCCCTCCAGCTGGGCGTTCCGTTCCCGGATCCGGGCCGACGACGCGGTGAGGCCGCTGATGAGCACCGAGGTCAGGGCGAAACCGGCCAAGGTGACCCAGTCGGCGGGCGAAGTGATCGAAAGGGTCCCCACGGGAGGAAAGTAAAACGCGTCGTACCCCAGGGCCGCCACCACGGCGGTGCCCAGGGAGATGGGCAGGTTTCCCCAGAAGGCCGAAAGCACCACGATGACCAGCAGGACGAAGGCCACCACCGACGCCGTCTCGGTGCGCCCCGCGGTCAGCCCCCAGGTAATGAGGATGGCCACCAGGGCCAGGCCCAGCACAA
Source organism: Spirochaetaceae bacterium (assembly GCA_023265735.1). Classification (GTDB taxonomy): domain Bacteria; phylum Spirochaetota; class Spirochaetia; order JABEVK01; family JABEVK01; genus JAIFLN01. Next base: position 2,739 of record JAHFSN010000355.1, read on the forward strand.
GGGCCTGCCGGAGTCGGGGGCTCAAACGGAAGGAACTGGAACTCATGGAACGCCTCCTGGGCGAAGAACGGAGGGCCTCCGGGGAACGGCCGCTAACCCTCCGTCCGTGTCTTTCGTGTTTTTCGTGGTCGTCTTCCTCTTACTTGTCCAGGGCCAGGTTCAGGGCCAGCACGTTCACGTACGCCGGCGGGTCCCAGGGCAGCAGCGGGAGCACGGCCTGGTTTTGCACCAGCTGCCGGATCTTGGCTTGGTCGGCGCCGGGCCGGGCCTGGGCCACCAGGGGCACCTGGAACAGGGCCGCCTCCAACGAAATATGCGGGTCGAGGCCGCTGCCCGAGGCGGTGACCAGTTCCTGGGGCACGGGACCCGAGACACCGGCGGCCTTCTGGCGGTCGGTCCAGGTCTTCAGGGCGGCGGTCACCTTGTCGTGGAAGGGCTGGCCCACCACTGTCAGGTTGGAGCCCCCCGACGCCAAGGCGTTGTACGGCTGGCCGCCAGTGGACGAGAGCCGGCCCTGAAAATACTCGGGGTGGGCCGAGAAGTCCTGGCCGATCAGAGACGAGCCGATGGGCTTGCCGTTTTGGGCCACCAGGGACCCGTTGGCCTGGCCCGGAAAGGCCAGCTGGGCCAGGCCCGTGACGGCCAGGGGGTAGATCACTCCCAGGAGCACG
>JAHFSN010000356.1 GCA_023265735.1 Spirochaetaceae bacterium
GAACATTCTCAAACATGGGCGGCTCCCAGACGGGAGAGCACTTCGGCGGCAATGGTCTGGGCGGCCCCCCGGGCGTCGAACCCGGCCAGGGCTCGCTGGGCCGACTCGCGGGCCTGGGAGTCCGTAAGGAGACGTTCCACGGCCTTCGACAGGTAGTCGGGCCCCGTGTCGGGCCCCAGAACAAAGGCTGCGCCCCGGTCCTCGAAGAGCTGGGCGTTGCGGACCTGGTCCCCCCGGGAACCCGAGCCCAGGGGCAGCAGGACGAGGGGCACTCCGGAGGCCGCGGCCTCCCAGAGGGTTCCCGCCCCGGCCCGGCCGAAAATGACGTCGGCCCCGGCGTAGAGGTGAGGCATCTCGGTCGCGAAGAAGGGCCTGCTGACGTACCAGGGGGAGTCGGGGAGGGCCACCCAGTGATCGCCGGTCTGGTGCACCACAAAAACGCGGCCTTCGAGGCGCGGCAGGGTGGCCGCCACCAGTTCGTTCACCTGCCGGGCGCCCAGGCTTCCCCCGAGGACTAGAAGGATCTTGGCTTGGGGGGGGACCGTCCAGGTCTTGCGGATCCACCCTGGGTCGCCTTCAAAGAGCTCCTGTCTCACGGGGTTACCGGTGACCACGACCCTGTCCTGGAACTCCGGGCCGAAGTGCTTCCGGGACTCCGGGTACGCGCAGAAGACCAGCCGGCTGGCCTTCAGGTTCAGGCGGGTGGCCAGCCCGGGGTCCAGGTCGCTTTCGTGGGAGAACACGGGAATCCGGAGAGACTTGGCGGCTTGCACCGGGGGGACGCTGACGTAGCCGCCCTTGGAAAACACCAGGACGGGCTGAAGTTCCTTGAGGAGGTGCCTGGACTGAAAGTAGCCCTTCACGATGCGAACCAAGTCGGTGAGGTTTTCCCAATCGATATAGCGTCGCAGCTTGCCCGTCGAGATGGGCCGGTATTCGATCCCCAGGCCCTCGATCACCTTCCGTTCGATGCCCTTTTGGGACCCTATCCAAACAAACCGATACGGCTGCTCACCCAGCGCGATTCGGAACGCTTGGAGCACGGCGATTCCGGGGTAGACATGGCCGCCCGTGCCGCCACCGGTGAACACGATGACTGGTACCTTCGCCGAGACTTGCACAATGACCCCCGTTTCTTTAGGGTGATCCTACCATGAAGAAAACCCTGTTGGCAACGATGGCTTTGGCCCTCCTGGGGGGGCCGCTGGTGGCCCAAACCGCCCCCGACGCGGCCACGTACTTTTCCTTCCTGGGGTCCAGCGACCGCCAGACCTTGCTCCAGAAGGGGGAACTGACGGCCTCCGGTTCCCAGGCGTCCCGGCTTCCCTTCGGACCGAAGTCGCCCCTGGCCGCCGTCGTGGCGGGAGAGCTCACCGTGGCGGGTCCCACCGTGGCCCAGGAGGGCTTCTACCTTTTCCCACGGCCGGTAGGCGACGTGGAGCTGGGGGTCTACAACGCCCTGAATGCTGTTTCGAGCATGGCGGGTCTCCAGTATTATTCCTTGTCCCAGAAGAAAATGGATACGTTAATTCTGGAAAGCTGGAGGGTCGTATCCCCCGAGGCGCCTCAAAAGCTGCCCGATCCGACCTTTTCGAAGGTTCCGCCCTTGCAGCGGGCCGTTGTTTTCCAGAAGGATAACAGGCTGGGTGACGGCTACACGGAACTGGTCTACCAGTACCAGCCCGGACGCCTGGTCCTCACCATGCGGAACCTGGGGGAGCTGAAATACGGATTCCTTCCCCTCGTCGGGTCCCAGAATCTCCAGATGGTCTTCGTCGTGGTGCCCCTGGCCGACCGGGTGGCCGTCTACGCCGCCATGGACGTGAAGACCGCCAGCCTGCTGGGCCTGGAGCACGCGAAGGACGAGAACTTTCGGAACCGGATGCGGGCCCTGGCCGGGTGGCTAGGGACGAGAATCGGAGCCAGCGGCAAATAGGCCGAAAAGCCGGCTCCTAAACGGAGAGAAACCTCAGGGCCAGGAACATGGTCCCCGCGATGACGGCGGCGGCGGGAATCGTGATGATCCACGCCCAGACGATGCGCCGCGCCGTAATCCACTTCACCTTGGCGGCGTTCTCCACGGCGCCGACGCCCATGATGGCACCGCTGATCACGTGCGTCGTGCTCACCGGAATTCCCATCAACGTCGTGGCCATGATGACCGACCCGGCGGCGGCGTTGCTGGCAAATCCCTCCATGGCCCGAATCTTGGTGATGCTTGTTCCCATGGTCTTGACGATCCTCCAGCCTCCAAACAGAGTCCCCAGGGAGATGGCGAAGTAGCACGAGAAAATGACCCAAGGGTCGAGGGTGAGGGTGGAATGGATGCCGGCGGCGACCATGGCCATGGCGATGATGGCCATGGACTTCTGGCTGTCGTTGGACCCGTGGGTGACGCTGAAGAACGCCGCAGCCACAAGCTGAAGCCCCTTGAAGAAGCCGCGCGTCTTCCGGGGATGGGCCTTCCGAAAGATCCAGAAGATGAGGATGGTGATGAGGGACGCACCGAAAAACCCTAAGACAGGGGCCAGAAAGATGAAGCCGAAGATCTTGAGGACCCCGTCCCAATGGACCCCCGCGACCCCCACCGAGGCCAGGGCCGCCCCCACCAGCCCCCCGATGAGGGCGTGGCTGGAACTGGTGGGAAGACCCAAGACCCAGGTGATAAGGTTCCAGGTGACGGCTCCCACCAAGGCGGACAGCAGGATGGGCATGGTCATCTGGCCGAGCTGGACGACGTCGTTCCCGATGGTCTTAGCGACGGTCACCCCGAAGATGAAGTACCCCAGGAAATTGGCGAAGGCGGCCATCAGCACCGCCTGGAAGGGCGAAAGTGTGCGGCTCACGACCACCGTGGCGATGGCGTTGGCAGCGTCGTGAAAACCGTTGACAAAATCGAAGAGCAGGGCGACCGCAACGACGGTGACGAGAAGGGTGAGGCTGAGGTCCATCGGCTATCCTTGCTTGACCACGATGGCGCGGACGCACTTGGCCACCGCGTCGAGGGAGTCGACCACGGCCTCCAAGGACTCGTAGAGTTCCTTGAGCTTGAGGATCTTGACCGGGTTGTCTTCCTTGGCGAAAAGGTCGGCCATACACTCAAAGAAGAGGTCGTCGGCCTGACTCTCGATCTGATGGATCTTCTCGATGGAGGCGAAGGTGACCGCCTTGTTCCTCATGAGGACGAGGAGGTTCTGGATCTCGACCCCGGCGTCGACGATGAAATCCGAGAAGCGGCAGACCCGACTCGAGGCCTTCTTGATATGGTAGGTCCCAATCTTGCGGGTGGTGGCGTTGATCCCGTCAATACAGTGGTCGATGAGGGCGCTCAGGGTGTGGATGTCTTCCCTGTCGAGGGGAGTGATGAAGGTCTTGTGGAGCTCGTCGAGGATGGTCGTCTGCACCTC
>JAHFSN010000357.1 GCA_023265735.1 Spirochaetaceae bacterium
GGCCCGGCTCCCCCCATAGGCGACGACGCCCAAAATCCCCAGGAGGACGGCGATTTCGACGGTGAAGGACCAGGTGAGTTGGGAGCCGATGGTCATGGAAGCATTGTAACTCATGATCGCGCCCCGGAAGTTTTCTCACACAAGAATGGGGCCCCGCTTCGACGGAGAAAGGCCATCGCTAGTCCTCGTCACTTCGTTCCTGCGGGATCGCTCAGGCCCTCCTCCGTCGGCGCCCCATTCTCCTGCCCCAATCACCGGGACGCGACTAGGTTCCACGACGCGGAAAGATTCCTGGGGACAGAGCTGGTTGACGATTGGGACGGGATGGCCCATGATGGGCTTGTGGAAGGTAAACTAGTTCACCGATCGGTGTCGATTACCGATGTGGCCCGGGAGGCCGGGGTCTCCAAGGCTACCGTTTCCCATTGGCTGAACGCCAGGACCGGGAAGGTCTCGGCGGAGACCCGGCGGCGGCTCGACACGGTGGCCGAGAGGTTGGGGTACCGCCCCATGCTTGGGGCCCGGCGACTGACCAGTCATGCCCTGTCGGGAACCGTGGCGCTGCTGGTCCGCAGAGACCTGGGGTCGGTGTTTGCCGATCCCTATTTCACTAAGGTCATGGAGGGCGTGAACCGGGTCTTTTCGTCCTTGGGAACCCGAGGGTTGGTGGTCACCTCTCCCCCGTCGCCCGAGGAGGACACCGAGTACCTCCTCTCCCTGGCCCGGGGCATCGTCGACGGGTTCTTGGTCTTCGATATCGAGGACCACGACCGCACCCTGGCCGCGTTTGTCCGGCATCGGGTGCCCTTCGTCGCGGTAGGCCAGCCCGAAGGCGACCTCCTCTTCCCCTGGGTGGCCACCGACCACGCCGGCGCCGTGGCTCACGCCGTGGGCTGGCTTGCCGACCGGGGCCACCGGCAGATCGCCCTGGAGTCCGGACCCGAAACCCTCCTCCTCCACCGTCACCGGGCCCGGGGCTACCGGGAGGCCATGACGGCCCGGGGTCTGGAAACGGCGCCCCGTCAGCCCACGGCCGTGCTCTGTCCCCGCTGGAGTCCCGACCTCCGGGGACCCGAGGTCGTCCTCCTCGACGGCCCCGGCCCCGCGGAGTGTTCCTAGATCGAAGCCCCCAGCGCCCTGGTGGGCCACCGGGCCGCCGAACTGCTGACCCGCCGCATCGCCGAGCCCGACGCTCTCCCTTCCTTTGAACTGCACCCGGCCCGGTTTCATCCGGCGTCGTCCCCCGAATCCAACTCACCAAGGAGTGACTCATGACCAGAAAAGACTTTCCCGGCGACTTCCGCTGGGGAGCCGCCACCGCGGCCTACCAAATCGAGGGGGCCTGGGCCACCGACGGCCGGGGTCCCTGCATTTGGGACACCTTTGCCGCCATCCCCGGACACACCGTCCGCCAGGAGTCGGGGGCCGTGGCCTGCGACCATTACCACCTCTGGAAGGACGACCTCGACCTGCTGAAGGACCTGGGCATCGACGCCTACCGGTTCTCGATCAGCTGGTCCCGGGTGTTTCCCGAGGGCACTGGTGCCAGCAACCCCGTGGGCTGGGCCTTCTACGACAGGCTCATCGACGGCCTCTTGGAACGGGGCATCGCCCCCTGCGCCACCCTGTACCACTGGGACCTCCCGCAGGCCCTCCAGGACCGGGGCGGCTGGGGCAACCGCGACATCGTCGGCTGGTTCGAGGACTACGCCGAGGCCATGTTTGGGGCCTTTGGCGACCGGGTGAAGACCTGGTACACCCACAACGAGCCCTGGGTCGTCGCCTGGGCCGGCCACGCCATCGGACGCCACGCCCCGGGCCTCTCGGACCGGAAACTGGCCGTCCAGGTGACCCACCACCTGCTCCTCAGCCACGCCGCGGCCATCGAAGCCTACCGGAATAGCCGCCAGGGCGACGGCCAAATCGGCGCCGTCCTCAACCTCTACCCCATGGTGCCCGCCACCAGTTCACCCCAGGACCACGCGGCCGCCCGGCTCCTCGACGGTCACCACAACCGCTGGTGGCTCGACCCCGTCCTCAAGGGTACCTACCCCCAGGACACCTGGGACCACTACGCATCCTTGGGCATCGCTCCCCGGGTCGAACCGGGCGACCTCGACCGACTGGCCGGGGCGAAGAGTGACTTCCTGGGAGTGAACTACTACTTTCGGAAAGTGGTCGCCGCCGGCGGAGGAGATGATCTTCTTCCCCTCACCGAAGTGAAACCCACCGGAGCCCCGTACACGTCGATGTCCTGGGAAGTCTGGCCCGAGGGCCTCTACGACCTGCTGGTGAGGCTGAAGGCCGACTACGGCGACATTCCCCTGGCCATCACCGAGAACGGCGCCGCGTTCCCCGACGAGCAGCTGACCGACGGGGTGGTCGACGACGAGGACCGCCGGAGCTTCCTCGAAGGACACTTCGCCGCGGCTCTCAAGGCCGTGAAAGCGGGGGTGAACCTCAAGGACTACTTCGTCTGGTCCCTATTGGACAACTACGAGTGGGCCCACGGCTACGACAAGCGCTTCGGCCTCTTCCGGGTCGACTACGAAACCCAGAAGCGCACGTGGAAGCGCAGCAGCCGCTGGTACCAGGGATTCCTGAAGGGGACAAACTAAATCAAGGCGGCGAGCGAAGCAAAGCCCGTGTAGATCTAGGCGAAGGAGGTCGTCATTTTGGCAAAGTCGAAGGAGTGCACGGAGCGCAGTCGTACTGTGTGTACGACGAGCACCGCACACGACCGAGACGCAGCCAAAATGGCGAGATCCGAGCCTTAGCCTTCCAGTAACGTATCCAGATCCACCTCGCCCAGGCTGGCCGGGACCCCAATGCCCCAGTTCTCCAGCACCTGCGGGTGGACTTCGCCGAAGACGCCGCAGGGCTTGCCCTTCACGAAGAGCTGGGCGGCCCGGCCCGGGATGAACCGAGGGTCAGAGCTCTCCTTCACGGTGTATTCCACGTCGAGGTAGTAGAACAGCGACGCGATCCGGCTGTTGGTCTGGTTGAAGCCCTCGTCGGCCCCGGCGCTGAGGAAGCCCAGGCTGTTGCGGGTCACTGACCCTTGGTTGTCCCGGTCGTCGAGCCGGACGATCTTGCCCACCTCGAACACATGGTGCGGATAGACGGCGTGGCCTGACACCGATTCGGTCTCCAGCAGGTTCGGGGCCACGGAGTTGCGGACGAACTCGTAGTTCTCGGTCATGGGGTTGAGGATCTGGAGCACGTCGGTGCCCGGGATGTTCATCTTGTCGATGAAGTCCTTCTTGCTCCCCAGGTAGTTGTAGATCATCTCCTGGAAGCCCATGCCGATCATGAGGTCGCGGACCCGGCGGCCGAAGAGCTCTTCCCGGGTCAGGCGTCCGATGGTGGCGTCTTGGGGGGTGACGG
>JAHFSN010000358.1 GCA_023265735.1 Spirochaetaceae bacterium
GGCTGCTTTGAGGTCGCCGTCAACTGGTCCACCCTTCGGATCGACACTTCGGGCTCCGGACGCCCCATGAACGTCATGCACGGTGCCTTTGCGGTGGGGGCCATCGTGGGCCCCTTCGTGCTGGGGATTCTGCTGGGCGTGGGAGGCGCCTGGGCCCTCGTCTACCGGGGCATTGCCATTCTCTTTGCTGCGGCGGGGGTGGTCCTCCTCTGGGTGTCCTTCCGGTTGCCCGAGGTACCGGTACCCTCTGAGGCGGGAAAGGAACGCCGGCTTTCGCTGCACCCAGCCTACTGGCTGTCGTTTCTCGCGCTGTTCTTGTACGTCGGGGTGGAACTGGGCATTTCGAACTGGATCGCCGAATACTTCGTGAAGGTCTTTGCCTTTCCGGCGGCCGTGGGATCGCTTCTGGTTTCTCTGTTCTGGGCCGGCGTCCTGGCCGGTCGGTTTGGCGTTCCCCTGCTGTACCGCGGGAACCGGCCCGGCTTTCTGCTGGCCCTCTTCTCGCTCCTGACCGTGGGGACCGTGGCCCTCCTGTCGGCCCTGGGCTTTGTCGGTGGCGAGGCGGGTGTCTCGGTGCTGGCGACAGTTCTGGTCTTCCTCGTCGGCCTGGGGTGTTCTGTCATCTACCCATCGGTCATCACCCTCGTGGGGCTGTGCTTTCCCCGGTCCCAGAGCCAGGTGGTCGGGTTTGCCGCCACCGGAGGCGGCGTCGGGTCGTTCCTTTTTCCCTTCGTCATGGCCAGCATGTCTCAAGCTTGGGGCCTGCGATGGGGGTTCTCGGCTTACGGGGTTTTCGCGGTGCTGATGCTGGGGGCGATCGTGGCCCTCCTTGTGGCCGCCAGAAGGAGGCCCACCGCCTGACCCTCAGAGGGAACCCTAGGCGTAACGACGTTCCTTTGATTTAATTCGAATTAACTACAATCTATTTCGAGTCAAAAAAGTTGGGGGATTCCATGTCGATTGACGTGTTCTATTTCTCAGGAACCGGAAATAGTCTCCAGGTAGCACGGCAGATCGCCCGTCACGTCGACGCGTGGCTCCGGCCCATCGCCACCTACGACCGTCAGACAGAACCCATCGGCCCCGAAGACGCCCTCGGGGTGGTGTTCCCCGTCCATGGGTTCTCGCTGCCCCGGGTGGTGGAGACGTTTCTGAAACGGGTCGACCTGTGCCGCTACGAGTACATCTTCGTCGTGAGTACCAAGGGCGGATCCCCCGACCTCGTGGTCCGTGATGTGTCGCGTCTGGCCCGGAGGCAACGCCGCACCGTCGACGCGTTCTTTTCCCTCTCCATGCCGAACAACACGCACTTCATCCACGACCTCGATACAGACGATGAGGTCGACCAAAAGGTGCGACGCGCCGAGGAGGACGTCCTCCGGATCGCCACGGTGGTTCAGTTGCGGGACAAATACATTCCTCCCCAGGCCAAGACGTTTTCCCTGACTCTCCTGGGAGCGGTCCATCGTTTCCTTTCACTCACGGAGTTCGGAGGGTTCGGCCGGCGGTTCTCTACCACCAGTGCTTGCACCCATTGCGGCGTCTGCGTGACGGTCTGTCCCAGTCGCCGCATCGTGATGGGAAAAGGTCGAGTGTCGTGGGACACCGGTCACCCTTGCTACGTCTGCAGCGCCTGCGTCAACTACTGCCCGGCCCAGGCCATCCGGAACCGGGGACTCAAGCCCTCAAGGACGCAGCCGAGCAGCCAGTATCACCATCCGGCAGTTCGGGCCCTCGATATCGCCGCCCAGACCGAGACCTAGTATGGTGTCCCAGAGATAACTAGGGCTTGGATCTCGGCATTCTGGCTGCATCTCGGTCGTGTTCGGTGCTCGCCGTACACACAGTACGGCTGTGCTCCGTGCACTCTCTCGATTTTGCCAGAATACCGATCTCCTGCGCCCAGAACGACATGGGCTTTGCTTCGCTCGCCATCTGCCAGGAGTTTTCGACATCGGCGGGCGACAATCCGACCGGTTTTTATCTTGTCCATCCTGGAAATCCTGTTATCCTGTCATATTTCTTTGTCCTGGGGACTTTCGGGATACCACACTAGGAGCGGGTCGGTTTGCCGAACAGGACCTATCCCTGGTAAGCCCGCTTCAAGGCGGCCACGTCAATCTTGGCCATGGTCAGCATGGCCTGCATCACCCGGCCCGCCTTGGCGGAGTCCGGATCAGCCAAGGCGTCGCTGAGGAACCGCGGGATGATTTGCCAGGAAAGCCCATACTTGTCCTTAAGCCACCCGCACCGGCTCTCCTCTCCTCCCGCAGTGAGCTTGGCCCAAAGGTCGTCCACCTCGTTCTGGTCCTCGCAGTCGACGAAGAGAGACACGGCTTCCGTGAACTGATACAGGGGGCCGCCGTTGAGCCCGAAGAATTCCTGGCCCTCCAGCTCGAAGTGCACGGACATCGGGGTCGAAGAAATGACCCTCGAGTTCTTGAAGACGCTGACGTAGAAGTTCATGGCTTCTTGGGCGTTCTGGTCAAACCAAAGAAACGGGGTGATCTTACGCACGGTGAGACTCCTTTTGAAAGAGACGAGAATGGAGGAAGGCCCCGAGCCAGGCGCAGGGCAGGGTCAACGCGGCCAGCAGAATGGAATACCACTGGTGGCCAAAGGACCACATGGCCACGACTCCCGCACCGGCGACCACGGTACCGAAGACACCGAGTCCCAGGGCGTGGGCCCGGGGTGCCCGGGGGGCCCACAGGGCGGTGAGGAAGAACCCCAGGACGGTGTAAACTGTGCGGTACGCGAGGGCCACGGCCAGCATTCCGTCGGTCGTGTCTTGGGGCCGGTCGAGGGGAGGGAAGATCCGGGCGGCTTCCAGGGCGGCGTCCGTGACGGTGCTGAGGACGGCCACCACGGCGAATCCTCCCACCAAGGCTGAGGCGCTTTGGGGCCACCGGCGGCGCAGCACACCGTCGAGGCGGGCATAGCTGGCCGCCATTCCCGCGTCCATTCCCGATTGGAGCGCGGCGTCCCGGGCGGCCGGAGACGAGTAGAGCATGGTGGTTTGGACGACCGTCCTTCCTGCCGTTTCCGTCAGGATTACGGTACCAACGGCTTCCTCCTCGTTGCCGGGGAAGTCGTAGCGTTCGGTGCTGACGATACGGTCGGGGGCCGCAACTTCCCGGTAGACGCCGACCATGGCCATGGTACCCTGTTCGGCGTGGGTCCAGGACCACCGGTAGGAGCCTCCTACCCGGAGGTCGACCGAGCATTCGGTCATGGTCCATCCCGGCGGTCCCAGCATCCATCGGCGGATCAACTCGGGGCGGGTCAAAGCCTCGAACACCAGTTTCCGCGGTGCACGAAACTCCCGGATCCAGGAAATCTCCCGTTCCGAGGGGGTGGTCAAAACGACGGGTTTCGCCATC
>JAHFSN010000359.1:0-1403 GCA_023265735.1 Spirochaetaceae bacterium
GGCCGGTTCGACATGAGCTACGTGGGCCCCGACGGTTCGGCCCAGAGGCCCCTGGTCATCCACCGGTCGTCCATCGGCTGCTACGAGCGCACCCTGGCCCTCCTCTTGGAACTCTACCAGGGACGGCTCCCGTTCTGGCTGGCCCCCGAGCAGGTGCGCATCCTGACCGTGGGCGAGGTGTCCGCCCCGGCCGAGGCCCTGCGCCGACAGCTGGCCGGCCGGGGGCTCCGGTGCACCGTCGACCAGAGGTCCGAGAGCCTGGGACGCAAGATCCAGGATGGCCGGAATCTCCTGGTCCCGGTGGTGGCAGTCCTGGGGGCCCGGGAAGCCGAAGGGGGAACCGTGGGCTGGCGAACCCTGGGGGGAGCCCAGGGTTCCCTGGGGAGGGAGGCGTTTGCCGAAGGCTGCCTGCAGGCGGTCACCCATCGGGTGGAGCCGGATTTCACGAAAGGCTAACAAAGATGCGGGAAACTCGTAAGATGGATTCCATGAGTCATGAACCACCTCGCCCCCAGGTGTGGGGCCACCGGGGCGCGATGGATTTTGCCCCCCAGAACACCCTCCCCTCGTTCCTCCTGGCCCAGGACCAGGGCGCCGACGGCGTGGAACTCGACGTCCAGCTGACCAAGGATGGGGTGCTGGCGGTCTTCCACGACGCCCGGGTCGACCAGCTCACCAACGGCCATGGCCCCCTCGCTTCCCTGGACTGGAAGGACGTGAGGGCCCTCGACGCCGGAAGCCACTTCGGCCGGGAGTGGAAAGGAACTGTGGTCCCCACGCTGGAAGAGGTGCTGGCCGCCCTCGACCCGCGGATGACGGTCAACATCGAACTGAAGACCGCGCTGTCCGAGGAGAGGTGGTGGGACCGCTGGATCACCCTCGTCCGGGGCCCCCGGCCCCTCGGCGAGGCCCGCCGGGACGCGGCCATGGCCGAGGCTCGTCCCCTGGCCGACGCGGTGGGGGCCCTGCTGGCCCAGGCACCGGCGGGGCGCTTCCTCGTGTCGTCTTTCGACCCCTTCGCCCTGGCGGCCATCGGCCCCCTGGTCCCCCAAATTCCCCTCGGTTTCCTCCACGCCCCGTCGGTGCCCTGGAACACCCCCGAACTGATGGCCACGATTCCTCACCAGGCCTGGCACCCCCACCACAGCCAGGTGACGGCCGCGGCGGTGGCACGTCAGCGCGACCTGGGCCGCCAAGTGAACGTCTGGACGGTGAACGACCCGGCCCACGCGGTGAAACTGGCCGCCCTCGGAGTCCATGCTGTGATCACCAACCGGCCGGGCGAGGTTCGTGAAGCCCTGGCATCAGGCGCGACGTAAGGAGTCTGATATGTATGTTCCCCCGGGATACCGTCCCGCCCAAGCCCGCCTCTTGGCCGACCTGGTGACCCAGGCCTACCGCCA
>JAHFSN010000359.1:1476-3383 GCA_023265735.1 Spirochaetaceae bacterium
TTCCCGCCCACGGGAGGCCAGGTCCACAGCGGCTTCCTGGCCGTCTTTCAGTCCTTGAAGGAGGTGATCGGGGAGGCGATCCGGGCCGCCGGAGGCCGGGACCTCTGGATCACCGGTCACAGCCTGGGAGCGGCCCTCGCCACCCTGCTGGCCGCCAGCCTCGACGGACCAGGGCCCCGGATCCAGGGTGTGTACCTGTTTGGATCCCCCCGGGTCGGCGACGACCCCTTCGTCCAGGCCTACAATCGGCGGTACGCCCGGATCACCTACCGGATCTCCAACACTTCCGACGTGGTGACGTCGGTTCCCCTGCCCGTCCCCATGTTCGGGTCCTGGGGAGGCTACTTCTCGCACGTGGACACCCCGGTGGAGTTCACCCGGCAGGAGGACAACGTTCTCAGGAACCATAGGATGGAGACCTATCGAGAGGAAGTATTTCGGCCGGTGCCGGGGTTCTGGACCCGGTGGTTCCCCAACGCCTAAAGGTCTGCGGCAGAGAAGATTGATTCCACTTCCAGGGCGGCGTGGGTTTTCGCGAAAAGCCCCAAGAGGAGAGTCGTACCAAGAAGGGAGTTTCTCACACAAAATCGATCTCTAGATTTTTATCCCGAAATGCACTAGCACTGTGCCTAAGGAGTTAACTATGAAACTGTTTCATGCGGCCTTGATCCTGGGAGCCCTGGCGCTCACTGGATGTGCATCGATGAACTCGCCCAAGCTGCTCACGCCTTTGACAAAAGTCACGCTGTTTAGCGTTGTGGCCAACGACCAGGTCTATTACTATGGGGACAAGCCCCCGGAGGCCAATGCCGTTTCCGCCCTCCTCAACACCGCATCGAACGATGGAAAGGCAAACGCGGTGACGACCACCCTGATGGAGAAGACCGACGTGATGCTGTCCAAGGCCGAAGTGGGACTGATGGCGGTCCTCGGGTCGGCGTGGGGGACAACACTGACCCCGAAGGAAACCCTGTTTGCTTCGAAAACGTACTCCGGGACCAAGGACGAAATGTTCACAGGCTTTGTCCAGCTCAAACCGACCGGCTACAAGTTTGTCAAGCTGGGCGACGCCGTCTTGAGCTCTTCCCTGGCCAAGGAACTCGGGGTTAATGGGCTGATCTCGGCGAACTTCCTCTTCCAGAAGCACCTCACCTTTGGCGTGGCGGGCAATGGAGTCATGGAGAGCCTCACCACCATGACGATCAATGCCTACGATGCTAGCGGCAAACTTGTGTTCACCAACAGCTACCTAGGGAAGAGCAAGGATACGGAAGCCGTGGTCGGTGGGTTGTACGACTTTGGAAAGTTCCAGGACCTCACGAGCCAAGCCACGGCGGATGCCCTCCAGAAGTTCGCCACCGACCTGGCAGCCCGGTAGAGTTCTAGAGATCCAAAGAAAGGTCGCCCCGGGGGAAGGTGTGGCACGCCAGCATCCATTCCCCCGCGGTCGACTTGACCCGGCAGGTGCCGCAATCCCCGGACCGGCACGACGACGGAAGATCGATCCCCAGGCGCTCAGCCAGCTGCAGCACCGTGGTCCTTCCGTCCGACGCCACCGCCTTGCCCGCCCGCGCAAAGGTGACCGTCCCTGGCACCGCATCGTCGGGGACCTCGAGGGCCGCCTCGCCGAAGAGCTCCTCGTGGTAGCGGCGGTCGACCTTGAATCCCGCCCCGGCCAATAGACCCCGGACGGTGGCCCGGTACCCGGCGGGGCCGCAAACGAAGGCCCGGCGATCCCGGTAGTCGGTACAGAACTTCACGAGTTCCTGGTGGTCGAGGTGGCCCCGATCCGCGGTGATGCGGAACCCCAGGGTCAGCCGGCCGCCCAGCCGGGCCCGCAGGCTCTCCAGCTCCTCGACAAACAAAAGATCCTGCCGGGTCCGGGCCGACTGGTGGAAGGCCACATC
>JAHFSN010000360.1 GCA_023265735.1 Spirochaetaceae bacterium
GAGCTGAGGGGCATTGCAGTGCTGCAGGGGGCCGCCGACTCTATCCAGACGACGACTCCGTTCCTGACTTGGCGGCCCCTCGTCCTGGAACTGCTGGATCTTGAGCAGACCCAGACCCCCCGGGAGGACGAGCTGCGGCCCTTCCTGTCGGGCGACCCCGACCAGGAACGGCTGCTCCCCCTGCTGGGGACGGTGCTGGCGGTGCCCGTGGAGGACAACGAGTTCACCGCGTCGCTGTCGGGCGAGAACCGGGTGAACCTGACGGCCGACCTGGTGGTGGGCCTGATCCGGCGCCGGGTCACCGACCTGGGAAAGCCCCTGCTCCTCATCCTCGAAGACCTGCACTGGATGGACCAGCCGTCGTGGTCCGTGGCTGCGGCCGTGCTGAAGGATCTGCCCCAGGCCTTGGTCCTGTTCAGCAGCCGGGTGGTGGCCCCCGGAAGCCACCCGGGGTTCGAGGCCCTGGTGGCCCGGCCCAACCTGCTGCGCCTGAAACTGGAACCCCTGGCCCGGAAGGCGGCCCTCGAACTGACCCGGGTGAGGCTGGGGGTTCAAACCCTGCCCGACGCGGTGGAAAGGTTCCTGTCGAGCCGGGGCGAGGGAAACCCCTTCTACACCCTCGAGCTGGCCTCTGCCCTGAGGGATTCGGGCCTGATGGTCATCGCCGACGGACGGGGGGCCCTCTCGCCCCAGTTCCCGGGCTGGGACGCCCTGCCGTTCCCCAACAGCCTGGAGGGCGTGGTGGCCAGCCGCCTCGACAAGCTGCCCCAGGGGGCCCAGAACCTGATGAAGCTGGCGTGCGTGGTGGGCCGAAGGTTCCCCTACAGCACCCTCGAAGGACTCTACCTGCAGGCCGGCCAGGGGACGGGCGACCTGGTGACCAACCTGGGCCTGCTGGCCGCCTGGGAACTGGTGGTCCGGGACCCCGAGACCCCGGCGCCGACCTACCAGTTTCACCACAGCGTGATCCAGGAGGTGACCTACAAGCACCTGTTGGGGACCCAGAAACAGGCCCTCCACCGCCAGGTGGCCGAGTGGTACGAGACCCGGTACGCCGAGAACCTGGTCCCCTATTCCCCGGTGCTGGCCTACCACTGGAACGAAGCCAACGTTCCCGATAAGGCCATCGGCTACTTTGTCCAGGCGGGTCTGGAGGCCCTGCGCCAGTACGCCAACCTGGGGGCCTTGGCCCACTTGGAAAGGGCCCTGGAACTCAATTCCGTTCTTCCTACCTCCGTGCTGACAGATCGCGTGAAGGGGGAGGTGGAGGTGGCCATCGGCGAGGCGTATTTGCAGAATAGCCTTATTGTCGACGCGATCAAGCATTTCGAACTGGGGCTCTTCTGGCTTGGTTACCCCGTGCCCAATAAGGGACCCGGCTTGCTAGGTCGGATTCTGAGAGAACTTGCCAACCAAAGAAGGATGCGTAAGCGACCCTCAGGACTTCCTGGTGATGGTCATCAAGACGTCGGTCTTCTTCAGCTGGTCTGCGAGACTCTCATCACCTTAGTGGAGGCCTATTGGGGCGACAACCAGCTCGATAAGGCGATTTTCTCGATGCTTGTAGGTGTCAACCTGGCTGACCGGCTTGGACTTCCCGGGAGTCAAGCCCGGGGCTATTCGTACTGCAGCGTTGTCCTGGATTTCATGGGATTTCGCCGAGGTGCATTTTCCTATAATGAGCTTTCGGAATTGGCCCTAGAAAAGACGCCTCTCGGCCGTGACAGGATCCTCACCCTTCTCGCCGTTGGCTTCTTCCAGTCTGGACGAGGCGAATTCACCAGGGCGGCTTTCACCTTTACTACTTTGGGCGAAGACGCCCTCCGATTGGGGGACCATCGGCGGACAAGAGACGCTTACCAATTCAAGTTGTACACGTCTTTGTTTCAAGGGTATTTCTCCGAGGCCATGGAATATTCGCGAGTTCTGGTTTCCCTTTCTGAGGAGTACCGAGACGAAAACATGCTGGCTGTTGCTCGGGGCTGGTATCTCCATTGTTCCCTTGAGTTGCAATCGGACGATCTCTCCCATGCGTCTGACAAACTTACCGACGACCTGAGGAATCCTTCCATTGTGGGGATGTATCGCATGGGGGCCGCGACACTTTTGGCGTTTTCTCATTTGCGATGCGGCAGATTCGACGAGGCGCTGGAACTTGCAATTCAGGTCACCGACTTTTTCGATGGGCGGAAATCTGTCTTCTTCAGCGAATACTATTTGGCGGTCCTGCCGCCAGAGATCTTTCTGGAGGCGGCGAAGGCCGGGGGCAAACCTGCTTTGGCGCTTCAGATCGAGCGCTCGTTGAGGGCATTGGAAAGGTACTCGAAGAGCTATCCTATCGGGTGGCCCGCCTACTATCGCCTGCGGGGCAACCATGAGTTGTCCCGCTCTCGGCTTGATCGGGCCATTTGGAATTGGCGAAAAGGCCTGCAAAAGGCGAGTGAACTGGGGATGCACCTCGAAAGCGGACGCCTTCAATTGGCTCTTGCCGGTGCAGACCGTATTCCCCGTGAGGAACGACTTGACTATGCCATTGAAGCCCATCAGACTTTCCACAGTCTCGGGCTCGCCCACTATCAAGAAATAGGAAACAGTCTGCTTGGCGGGCTGAAATAGAAAAGAAGGAGGACGATCTTGGCAGCACAAAACTTTCAGTTCGAAACGTTCGTGTCCAAGTATCTTTACGACCCCGAGTTTAAGAAACTCGTGGAGAAGGATCTCAAGGGGGCCTTGAAGGCTGTGGGTGTCACCATTACACCCCAGATTCAAGCCGCCATTGATGCCTTTCAGAAGAGCCAGAAGATGGATGACTTCGGCAAACTGGCCAATGTCATCGACAACAATTTTGTGGGAATGACCTGATAGACTTGGGTCGGTGTGGAATGGTCTTATTTGCGGGGGAGAGTTCGGATTGACGGGCTTTCCCCCGTTTTATTGGCGGGCCTGGGACGACCTGCAACCGCCCGACCCAGATGATCGGCGTCGAAGCGGAGGTGGAGAGGTGAGGCTTGCTTCAGAAGAATTGAACCGCCCGCTTCGCTCGAGGACGCAAAGGGGGAAAAAAACGGAGGAAGGGGATGTAGTTTCCCGACTTGGCGTCCTTGGCGCCTTTGCGGTGAATCTCTTTGTGGACTCGTGCGCCCCCCCTCCTTTCGTTTGATTTCGTGCCGTTCGTGGTTCTCTCTTCCTAGAGGTCCAGAATGCCCCAGAGAACCTAGCGCCGCGTAGAAAAATCATTCCACCGCGGGAACATTTCGTTGTACCGCACGTCAACTTCACTGAGGGCCGCGTCGGAATCGTCCCACCGCCCACAAACATCGCTGCAACGCTCATCTTTTTCATGGGGGACCGTCTCAGAATCGTTGGACCGCAGAGGAA